>JBBSFA010000763.1:0-2615 GCA_038239185.1 Elainellales cyanobacterium
GAACCATTTGCCGAGCTGAGTTTGAAAGCCATCTGGCAGATCATCAATGAACGATCGCGCCGTGCCTTTTTCAGTCGCATCCTCCCAGCGCAGCGGCTCTTCTAAATGCTGCACATCCCCGACTCCCACGTTTTCACCCACTTTGAACTGGTAGCGGACAAAGTTTTGAAAAATCACGCCAATCCGCCGCTGAAGCACATCAATATCCCATTCTTCTAGATCCCGCCCATCCAGCAGAATCCTGCCGCTATCTGGCGTATAGAGCCGAGTCAAAAGCTTAATCAGCGTGGTTTTACCAGAGCCATTTTTGCCGACGATCGCCAGTTTTTCGCCCGGTCGCAGGTCAAACGAAACCTCTTGCAGGGCAGGTTCAAGATTGCCGGGATAGGTAAACGAAACGCGCTCAAAGCGTAGCCCTGCCTCTGGATGATCCCCATAGGTGGCGTAGCCCGCTGGCTCTGGGATGGGTTCCTCCAAAAATTCGTACAGCGTTGCCAAATAGAGTGAATCCTCGTACATGCCGCCGACCGCCGTCAAAATCGAAGCAAAGGTCAATTGTCCCTGCCGGAACACCACCAGATAGAGGGTCAAGTCGCCCAGCGAGATCTGTCCGGCGATCGCCTCAATCACAATCCAAACATAGGTAGTGTAAAAAGCAGCCGTGCTAATCAAGCTCAACAGATAGCTCCAAATGCTGCGCCGCACCGTCAGATCTCGATCTTCTTCGTAGAGGCGATCGAAAACCGATCGATAACGGCTGAGCAGCATCTCGCCGAGCTGAAACAGCTTCACCTCCATCGCATAGGTGTCGTTGGTCAGCAAAACCTCTAAGTATTGCTGCTCACGCGCTTCCGGGGTGCGCCAGCGAAACAGCCGAAAGGCAGCTTGGGCAAAGCGCGTTTCGGAAATAAACACCGGAACGGCTGCCAAGACCAGCAGCAGCACTGCCCAAAAGGAAAAGCGTAGCAGCAAACTGCCATAGGCGACAATCGACAGCGAATCTTTAATCAGTCCAAAGGTACGCGTCACCAGACTGAGGGGGCGAGTTGAGGCTTCGCGTCTGGCGCGGCTCATTTTGTCGTAAAACTCTGAATCCTCAAAGTGCGCCATGTCTAAAGTCAGCGCCTTTTCTAGAATCAAAACATTGACTGCATTCCCCAGCCGTACCCGCAGCAGCCAGTTACACAGCGCTATCCCCTGCTGACAGCCTGATTGCAAAGCCACCGCGATCGCCTCGAAGCCCAAATAATCCAAAGCCTGCCAGCGATCAGTCGCCAATCCCGACTGCGCCGCCCGCACCACGCCATCGACAATCAGCTTGCCGACATAGGCGATTGCCCCTGGCACCAAGCCCGCCACAACCGTCAAAATGGCGAGCGCGATCGTCAGACGGCGATCGGTTTTCCAAACGAGCTGAATCGCGCGGGGGCAATATTGAAAAAGCGAAAGCAGGCGACTAAGAGGTGATTGGGGCAGCGAATTGAGGGTCATATGTACTAAGATAGCGCGGAGAGCCAGAGAGCTGAGCGGCGGAGAGCTTCCTAAAGAGGGATGAAAGTTTCTTTGTATTTCTTTACACTAAGGCAACTCTTCGCTCTATGTTTCCACTAATCTATGGCAGCTTTCGACGATCGTAAGAAAAGGATTATGGAGCATCTTGCTCGCAGCACCAACGAATTTATTCAACCGACTGTGAAAATGACCAACGATCGCAGACGGCAAATCATGGATCACATTCGCCGCACTACTAGCTAAGCGGCTAAGTCTGGTAGATAAGCGGCTAAGTCTGGTAGATAAGCGGCTAAGTCTGGTAGATAAGCGGCTAAGTCTGGTGCATAACTCTCAATCCGCCCACCCTGCGGGAAGCAAGCTACATCCCCCAACCCCTTCTTCCAGAGCGGGAGAAGGGGAGCAAGAATCGCTCAAAATCCCTCTCCCGCGCTGGGAGAGGGATTTAGGGTGAGGGGGTTCGGAGGAGTTGCACATCGCGTTAATCACTTCAAAAACACTGCTCTGTAAACTGGCTCACCTTTCGTCAAAGTAAATTGCTCTCGTTCAGTGGATACGGGCAGCGGATTCTCAGCCAGCCACGCTGCCTCCTGTCGAATAAATGCCGGATGCTCTGCAAACCGATCGCACATTTCCCGCTCCACCGCCTCCACATCCGACTGAAGAAAAACTTTGCCACCCGGAGCCAAGTGCGCTGCGATCGCTTCAACTAACGCAGGCTGTACGACCCGTCGCTTCTGATGGCGTTTTTTGAACCAGGGATCAGGAAACTGGATGCTGACGCATTGCAGGCTTTCCGTCGGAAGGGAGGCAAGTAGCGATCGCAGTGAGAGATTGGCGTTGCAAAAAATATAGTGGAGGTTGGTTAGCCCTAGCGCTTGCTGTCGGGCGATCGCTTCCACGACCAGCGGCTCCCGAATCTCCAGACCCAAATAATTCCAGCCTAGTTGCTGCTGCGCCATCGTCAGCAAAAAAACGCCTCGACCGCAGCAAGCAACCGAAAGATTCTACGCACACCCCGAAAAACCTAACGTTTAATGGAAAAAACGTCTCAACTCAAAGCAACGACGGATTTGGTGGTTGCGGCACTGTGAGCGGTGGCAGTC
>JBBSFA010000764.1:0-2615 GCA_038239185.1 Elainellales cyanobacterium
ACGTTGCTGGGTTTAATGTCGCGGTGCACGATCGGGTAAGTTTTGCCGTCAATGGTGATGCCTTGATGGGCGCACTGCAACCCCAAGCAGATTTGGCGAGTCAGGGCAAGGAAGCGCGGCAGGGCGATCGCCTGCTGAGTAATCAGCTCACTGAGGCTTTCGCCGCGCAGATACTCCATGACATAGAAGGGAATTTCGTCTTCGTCCACCCCGTAGTCGGTGACTCGGACAATGTGTAGGCTACGCTGACCGAGTTGGGCACAGGTCTTGGCTTCGCGCTCAAAGCGATCGCGCATTCTTTGATTGAGCAGGGTTTGCGCCAAAAACTTGATAGCGACAGGAACGCCACCTAGCGCGACATCTTCTGCGCCATAGACCCGACCCATTGAGCCTTGCCCCAGCAGGCGCGACAGCCGATAGCGGTTTTGTAACGTCCGCCCGATGTTGGTATCGACCATCATGGCTCTGTCCTCCGCGATCGGACAATGGGCTTGGCAGCGAGGAGCCGCCACGCTAAACCTGCTAATCCCACATTTGTAAGCTTTGCCTTGTTACACTTTGCCAGAATCACGCGAACCTCGAAGCGCCAGTCAAAAAATTTATCAATCAAGCGATTATTTAAAGTCTGTAAAATTATTCTAGCGACCTGAAAAACCGAAAAGGGTAGAGGCGATCGCTGAACACAGGAAGTATCAAGCGCTACCCGCTATCTGTCCCCATTCAAGTTTGTGATTTTTCAACAGCTCCAGGTAGTCAGAGTCCCTATTCTAGAGGTTGCCCCAAAGTTCCTATTCTCGAAACCGTAGCTTTACGTTAATCGCGGTGTAGCGGAATTTCAGGCAGGAACGATAGGATCGAATCTGAGCTATACGCGAAAGGAGTAATCATCATGGCGAGAACTGCCTCAACGATGCTGGCATTGGGAACTTCAGCCCCCGATTTTCAGCTACCCGATGTGGTATCTGGAGAAACGATTTCTCTGTCTACCTTTGCCGGAAAGAAAGCCCTGCTGGTGATTTTTCTCTGTGAGCATTGTCCGTTTGTGAAGCATGTTCAAGACGAGCTAGCGAATTTAGGCAAAGATTACGTCAGCCAAAACGTAGGCATCGTGGCGATTAGCTCCAACGATGTTGAAAAATATCCAGACGATGCGCCCGATCGCCTCAAAGCAATGGCAAAAACCGTGGGCTTCCCCTTCCCGGTTTGCTACGACGAAAGCCAAGCGATCGCCAAAGCCTACACTGCCGCCTGCACTCCCGATTTCTTTTTGTTTGATAGCGGCTTCAAACTTGCCTACCGAGGACAGCTAGACGACAGCCGCCCCGGAAATGACAAGCCCGTCACCGGACAAGATTTACGAGCGGCGATCGAGGCTCTGCTGGCTGACCAGGCGATCGAGACAGATCAGAAGCCCAGCATCGGCTGCAACATCAAGTGGAAGCCAGGAAACGCACCAAACTATTTTGGTTAAGCTCTGGCTAAGCTCCACATAGAGCCGTCATGATTTCGACATGCGACTGTCATCTATTTCAGTCAGGATGGGGCTAATTGGCTGACAAATTTGTCAAAAATTGAGTTTTTTGAGCAAAATGGGTCGGATGGAGCAGGCTGGGTGAGGCGATCGCATGAACGGGTTGGGGTTGACTGGATTAATCGGGGGAGTTTTGCTGGGATTTATCCTGGTGAGCTGTGGCAGGGACAATTCTCCAGAGGAGAAGCTTCGCCAGCAGACGGCTCCTGATTCAGCATCTAATCCAGGGACAGATCCAGGGACAGACAATCTGCCTGTCCTTAAAACTATGACCCTGACTAGCGCTGCCTTTAGCCCCAACGGACTGCTTCCTGCTAAGTCTACCTGCGATGGTGATAATGTTTCTCCTGCCCTGAGTTGGGATGCGCCTCCGGCGATCGCCCGTAGCCTGGTTTTGTTGGTCACCGATCCGGATGCCTCGCCCGCGCCCGGAAAAACGTTTGTACATTGGGTGCTATACGATCTACCGCCGACCGTGCGCCAACTCCCCGAAAAACTGCCCGCACAGCCCTTCCTGACGATCGGCGGCATGCAGGGAAAAAACGATTTTGGCAAATATGGCTATGGCGGAGCCTGTCCGCCTAGCGACACGCACCACTATTTGTTTCGGCTCTATGCGCTAGATCGATCGCTGGATTTGCCGCCTGGAACCAAAAAAGATGAAGTGATTGCTGCGATGAAAGGACACATTGTGGCAGGCGCAGCGCTAACTGGGCAATATTCGCGCAAATAAAACACTCGCGCAAATAAGATGCGCTAGATAAACCGCAAGCAATGGCAACAGGTTAACTACAATATGGGCAGGTGGTCTGAAGATCGGCGGGTAGAAGCAATGTCAAAAATGGGGCTGCGATCGCGCCTGTTTCTGTCCCACATGATTGTGATGGTGATTGGGCTGCTGACGCTATTCGCGATCGGCAAATTTTCTTCGCCTCGCTTCTTTGCCTTCTATCTCCAGCAATTTGAAATCGGCGACTATACAGTCAGCCAGGTCAAAGCTCGCCTGGTTCGCAACTTTGAAGATGCCTGGACGCAAGGCTCATTTTGGTCAATGGCAATGGGAGCCTCTACCGCAGGCGTGTTG
>JBBSFA010000765.1:0-2613 GCA_038239185.1 Elainellales cyanobacterium
ATTTTCAGCCGCTTCCAAGCTCGTCTGCTTCGCTTCGCTGCCCGCATAGATCCAGTACTCAGGGTGACGCATCAACGCCAAAGTAGATTCTTGCAGCACTTTCGCCAAACCTTGCGGCGTATTGGTATCTGCCGACATCGCAATCCGATCGAGGTCAGACTGCAACCCACGCGCCTCAGCCAGCAGGCCAACTTGCAGCTTAGCAACCGAGACCGTCGGAGAAGCGCTATATCCACCGTCTTCACTCTGGGCAGAGCGGAAACTGCGGAATATGAAACCAGCGATCGCCAAGAAAATCAACAGCGAAAACAAGCCGCCGCCGCCCATGATGAACGGGAAGGGCATCACAAAGGGTAGCCCGAAGCCACCGCCTGGATAGTATCCGCCGCCATAACCGCCGCCATAGCCGCCCCGCGAAGGGGAATAGGTGCGAGTGGGAGCAGGTGAGAAGCTGCGGCTAGGCGATCTGAAGCTGCCGCCACCAATCCGACCGCCGCTCCGAGCTGCCAAAGCTCCATCTGCCTGACTAAACACTAAAGTCATCACTAAGCCCACAATCAATAGGGACTTGGTGAGAGATTTGATCCACGTAGACAGATTTGAAGATAGTTTGTTTTGCATGTGCCGTACCGTCTAAATGAACGAGAGATGATACCGGCGATGGCTGGCGAAGAACCAACCTGCTAATCATCACGTTGTGAACTAGGGTTTCGAGGGGTTAATAAACTTTACAAACCTTAAAACTCTTTATGCTTCTAGTGTACCGCTCCAAATCCCAGTGGGCTAGCCAGCTTAATGAGGATTTTAGGATGCGATCGGGAGGGATATCCGAACGAGCTTAGCCGCCCCCAACGATCGTGACAATCTCCAGCCGATCGCCCTCCTGCATCTGGGTGTCATCCCAAAATTGCCGATGCAGAATTTCGCCGTTGTATTCTACGGCAACTAGCCGGGGATTCATACCGAGCTGGTTGAGCAACTGCGGTAAGTTAATTAGGCTAGGGCATTGATGGCGATCGCCGTTGACTTGAACCGTGACAGAATTACTCACAGAATTACTCATGCTTCATTCTCCCTTTAATCCGCTCTACCCGGCTCATCTGCGATACAAAAAACTGGGTGTTAAGCGTCGGTTGGTCGGCTTGCATGATTGCCCGCACGATCGCCACCCGATCGGCTCCCGCCGTGATCACCTCGTGTAGATTCTCTGTATCAATGCCGCCGATCGCGTACCAAGGCAGCTCGGCATGTTTCGCCGCATACTCCACATACGTCAATCCGGCAGCGGCTCTGCCTGCTTTAGTGGGAGTCTCATAAACAGGACCAACGCCAATATAATCCGCGCCTTCTTGAATCGCCCGGTGCAAATCATCTGGCTTGTGGGTCGATCGCCCAATCAGCCGCTGTTCGCCCAAAAGCTGCCGCGCCAGCGCGATCGGGATATCATCCTGCCCCAAATGCACCCCATCTGCATTGACTGCGATCGCCAGATCAACGCGATCGTTGACAATAAACAGCGCGTCGTACTGGTCGCAGAGCGATCGCAGTTGTTCTGCCGTGCGAAGCCGAGTCAAATCATCGGCAGTCTTGTCTCGATGTTGCACTAAGGTCAAGCCGCCCTGCAAAGCCGCCTCCACGATCGTCAGCAGATTGGGCATGGGCGAGGTCACGAGGTAGACGGGCGATCGCGCCAGTTTTTGCAGGCGGTGTTGCCCGGTCAGCTTGCTCTCCAGGGTATAAACGGCGTAGCGCATCTGCTTACAGGCAGCACCCATCTGCGGAGAATACAGCTTGCCGTACTCCTCCAGCACCCGCAGCGCTTCCTGCGTTCGGCAAAAATTCACCCGCAGCACTTGGGCAAGATTCGATCGCTCTGCCTCTTGGGGGTGCGTCAGTTCAGTGCCCAGATCGCCCGGAGTATCGCGACTGGCGCGGATCTCGTCGGTGTGCCAGCCGCCTAGCTCTTGCCGGAGCCGTTTACAGGTATCAGTCAAAGGCAGACTATTCAACCCAAATCGACACCATTCTTCAATGATGCGAAGTCCTTCACGGGCGCGATCGAGGTTGGCATCCAGGATGCGGTAGAGGGTTGAGTTGGCGGAGTCTAGCGAGTGCAGTTCGCGCATGTTGTCTCGAAAAATTGCTCAATTTGCTTCGATCGTATAGCACTTTTCAGCGCCACGACTGATTTAACTTCGTGGTCAGCTCCCCTTTAATCCGGCTCAAAATAGAAGCTTCGTCCAGCGAGGATAGAATTCGAGTCACGACTGCTTTGGGGCTTTCCTCACCCCAGGATGCCCCATTCACCAAATAAGTCTTGGCAACCTGCCCGATCGCATAGGTCGAAACCCCTGCCACACCCGCCTGCGCCAAAGCCACAGACACATAAGGAGCCAGCGAAATTCCTCCCGTCAGCGGTATTGAAAGCCCCAACAGGCTTTTCAACGAACCGAGTCCGAAAGTCACGACCAGTTCGCTAATCGTGATCCCGCCCATACTCAAGGCAATCTTTTGCAACAGTGCAGCGGCTCCCTGCTGAGTCATCGGAAAGCCGTAAAGTTTGGCAAGCGTCGTAATCAAAGCTACGTCAATCACCGCTCCACTCATCAGATC
>JBBSFA010000766.1:0-2611 GCA_038239185.1 Elainellales cyanobacterium
CCCTAGCGACTCGATTCAACCCTGGATTCGTCCGGCGCAGTTTGTCTCTGAGGAAATGCCTCTGAATGAGTTGCTGCGGCTGATGCGGCGCACCGGGCAGGCGATGGTGATTGTGGTCGATGAATTTGGCGGCACGGCGGGCATTGTCACGGTGCAAGACTTAGCCGCTGAGATCATTGGCGAAACCAATGAACCCGAAAGTATGGAAGAGCCAGCGATCCAGAACATTGACGAGTGGACTTCGATCGTGCAGGCACAAACAGATCTGGAGGAAGTGAATGAGCTGCTCAATCTGGAGTTTCCGATCGCGGACGACTACCAGACTTTGGGCGGCTTTATGATTTACCAGCTCCAAAAAATCCCTAGCGTGGGCGAAACGCTGCACTTTCAGAACTATGAGATGACCGTTGAATCGATGGAAGGGCCCAGAGTAGAAAAGATTCGGGTGAAGCGATTGGAGCCTGAAGCCGACACCGATTTGCTTTCCTATTCTGCTGAGCCAGATTCGTCTGAGACAGCGATCGCCCCCGATCTAATTACCGAGGGGCAGTTACCAGACGAGCCACCCCCCGATCGCCCCAGAGCCTCATTGAGCGATTGGCAGGCTCGATCGACTGAGGACTAGGAAAGGAACCCAATTAATATGCACGATCTGCGCTATTGGCTAATGAAATCTGAGCCGACCGTTTATGGAATTGCCGCCCTAGAGCGAGATCAGCAAACCGTTTGGGATGGCGTTCGCAACTACCAGGCGCGCAATTTCTTGCGGGAAATGCATCCTGGGGATCTAGCGTTTTTCTATCACTCGAATACTGAGCCGCCTGGAATTGCGGGGCTGATGCAGGTGGTAGGCAGCATTGATGACCCGACGCAATTTGATCCGACCAGCAAATACTACGACGCGAAATCGACGCAAGCCAAACCGCGCTGGCAAACCATTCAGGTTGAGTTTGTGCAGCAGTTTCCGCTGTTGATCTTGCTCGATCGCCTGCGGCAGACTTTTACGCCAGAAGAACTGTGGGTGGTGCGGCAGGGCAATCGGCTGTCGGTGATGCCTGTGGAGACGGCGATCGCGAAACGAATCCTGGAAATGAGCCAGGGCGATCGGGCATTTTCATAAGCTGGAACCGCTTGGTACTCTAGAAAGAAGTAACCCGATAATAATCCCCGCGATATGACCCACTTCCTCGATCGCCTCCATAGCCCCGATCGCCCCGTGCTTGTTTTTGATGGCGCGATGGGAACGAATCTCCAGGTGCAAGAGCTGACTGCCGCAGATTTTGGCGGTGCGGCATACGAAGGGTGCAATGAATATCTGGTGGTGACCAAGCCGGAAGCAGTTGAGAAAGTCCACTGCGATTTTCTAGCGGCTGGCGCAGATGTGATCGAAACCGACACGTTTGGGGCAGCCTCGATCGTGCTGGCAGAATATGACCTGGCAGACGAAGCCTACCGCCTGAACAAGATTGCCGCTGAGTTAGCCAAACGCTGTGCGGCGCAGTACTCTACGCCCGATAAGCCTCGCTTTGTTGCCGGATCGATAGGACCGACGACCAAACTGCCGACGTTGGGGCATATCGACTACGACACAATGAAAGCTTCGTTTGTGGAGCAAGCCGAAGGACTGTACGACGGCGGCGTTGATTTGTTTCTGGTGGAAACCTGTCAGGATGTGCTGCAAATCAAGGCGGCTTTGAATGCGATCGAAGCGGTGTTTGCCAAGAAGGGTGATCGTCGCCCCTTAATGGTGTCGGTGACGATGGAACTTCAGGGAACGATGCTGGTTGGTTCGGATGTGGCGGCGATGCTGAGTATCTTGGAACCCTATCCGATCGACATTCTGGGCTTAAACTGCGCTACAGGACCCGATCGGATGGCGGAGCATATCAAATATCTGTCGGAATACTCGCCGTTTGTGATTTCCTGCATTCCCAACGCGGGCATTCCTGAGAACGTGGGCGGACATGCTCACTACAAGCTGACCCCAATGGAGCTACGGATCGCGCTGACGCGGTTTGTAGAAGATCTGGGCGTTCAGGTGATTGGCGGTTGCTGCGGCACTCGTCCCGATCACATTCAGCAGTTGGCTGAGATTTCGGCAACGCTATCGCCCAAAGATCGCCCCGTGCGGATTCCTCGCTGGGAAAAGCCAGAAGCAACCACACGCGACCCGCGTCCGGCATTAAGCTATCCACCTGCGGCAGCGTCGATCTACACGGCTCAACCCTACAGCCAGGACAACTCGTTTTTGATCATTGGCGAACGATTGAACGCCAGCGGCTCTAAGAAAGTGCGGGAGCTGCTGAACGCTGAAGACTGGGACGGGCTAGTTGCCGTGGCGCGATCGCAGGTGAAAGAGGGGGCGCATGTGCTGGATGTCAACGTGGACTACGTGGGACGCGACGGCGAAAAGGACATGCATGAGCTGGTGTCTCGCCTCGTCACCAATGTTACACTGCCGCTGATGCTGGATTCCACCGAGTGGCAGAAGATGGAAGTGGGGTTGAAAGTGGCGGGCGGCAAGTGTTTGCTCAACTCCACCAATTATGAAGACGGCAACGATCGCTTCTTCAAAGTGCTGGAGATTGCCAAAGAATACGGCGCGGGCATC
>JBBSFA010000767.1:0-2610 GCA_038239185.1 Elainellales cyanobacterium
AAGTTTTTCGAGAGCCACTTTTTTGTGGCTTTTTCAAGGGCGAATCAAAACCGGAGTGCCGATCGCCACTTGGCTATAGAGCGCTTGCACCTCTCGATCTCGCATCCGGATACAGCCGTGGGAAACCGCTTGACCGATTAAATCATCCTGGTTGGTGCCGTGAAAGCCAATCTGATGCACTCCATCTGTCCAGAAGCTAATCCAGCGCGAACCCAACGGATTTTCTGCCCCCGATGGAAAAATTTCTCCGGTAAAAGGATGCTGCCAGACAGGGTCAGTCAGCATGTTGATCACATGGAACTGTCCGGTTGGCGTTTCCCAGCCCGCCTGACCGACGGCAATCTCATAGTTTGCCACCTGAACGCCGTCTTGCACCAGGTAAACTTGCCGATCGCTCAAATCCACAATCAGATCCGATCGCCAGGCTAGCGGGTTGGGGTTGAGGGCAGTTTGCAGGTCAACGGAGAGTCCTGGACGGGCAAAAGTGGCGATCGATTGAGTGGAAGCCGCAGAAGATAAAGCCGCAGACGGGTTGGGATAAGCCACAAACGAAGACGCAAAAGCAGCCTGTTGAGATGGCTCAGATTTGGTCAAAATTCCCCGTAGCTGCACGACCACCAGCAGACCAGCGGTGACCAAACTCAGACAAACAAAGCTGTGAGAAAGCGGTTCGTGGCGACGAAGCATAGCGAGAAGCCCAGCCCAAAGAGCAGATTGCTACTCCTATGCTATCCCTGGTCACGCAAATTTTAGACAAATTGCAGAAAGCAGGCACAGATTTGCAAGGAAAAGACTTAATTCAACCGTTCGATCGCAGCGCGCAACCCGTTCTGGTTGAGCATCTGCACCACTGATTCGGCATTCTCGCGACTGTTGAAGGCTCCGACCTGCATCAGCGATCGCCCATGTGCTTGCACCATAAACGCATTGGGCACGAGCGACTGCACCAAAGCTTGAGCGCGATCGCTGGTGGCTTCAACGAGCACGCGAAACTGGAGCGGCGCAGCCGAAACGCTCCGCAAAGCCGTATTGCCGAGGTTCCCAGGATTGCTCGGCACATTCACCGTGGGCAAATCGCCAATGTTGCCGACTGGGGCATCGCCATTGGGCACGGGCAGTAAATCAGCCTGAAGCGTGGAAGAGCCGCGAGGGGCGGCATTGGGCGGCGCGGGCAACGTCGCATTGGCGGTTAAAGCGGGTGCAGCCTGTCTTTCGGGGGGCGGGACTGGGATGGCGATCGCGCTAGATGTTGAGATAGACCGCAAATTAGAGCGGGGTACAGGTGAGCGAATGAGAGATTGCGTCGAGGTATTCACCAAATTCGAGACGACATGACTGGCTCCTTCAGTGGACAACGCAGCATGGGTTGAGGTTGGCGGCAATTGATCAATAAGGCGATCGGATGCGGCTGGAACCTGTCCAGAAACAGAAGCTGGCTCAGAGACAGGGACTTGTTCAGAAACAGAAGCAACCATCACCGCAGTGGATGCCGAAACACCTGCTAAATCCAGTTGTCCAGCGGTGCGATCGAGCTGATTGCCTGCCGCTGAGATGAGTTGCTTGGCAACAGTGGCGTTGATGTCGTAGCGGCGATTGTTCAGGAAGATATTATTGCCAGGTTCGGTCGCAGTCCCCAGATTGGGTTGGGCTTGGGCGATCGCGGCAATGCCGTCCTCTTGACTCCCTTCGATCAAGTTGCCGCGAATGATCGGACGGGCATTTTCTTGGACAACGATGCCGTCACGGTTCTGGCTAATCCGGTTATCAATAATCAGCGGTGTAGCCGTATCGGCAATGTTGATGCCAAATCCAGTTCGCTCAAACACATTCTGCCGAACTTCGGGATGGGAAGCCCCAAAAATGGTGATGCCATTCGCCCCATTGCCCGTAAACACATTGCCTTGAATCAACGGAGCGCTACTGCCCACGGTAGAGATGCCATCGTGATTATTGCCCGTCCAAGTGCTGTTGAGCACGATCGGGCTGCTTGATTCTGCCCAAAGCCCATAGCCGCGCGGGTTGGGGTTGGTGACCGTGACTCCCACTAAAACGGCGCGATCGGCTCCCAAAATTGCCACGTTTTGCCGTGCGGCAGTGGGACTGAGAAATTCGCCGCCTCCCTGAATCAAAAAGCCTTGCCCTGTGACGGTTGGGTCGCCCTGAAGGGTCACACCGGGCTTAAGCCGCAAGGGAAATGTCTCGCCGCTCTCGGTGCTGTAAGTCCCCGCTGACAAAAGCAAAACAGAACCGGATTGGGCAATTTGCAAGGCGCGGGTGAGGGTGCGAAAAGGGTGAGCCTGACTGCCATCGGCGGTCTGATCGTTGCCCTGTGTGGGATGGATCAGCAGCACCTGTTGGGCTGGAGTCGGCGCAGACTGAACAGCGGACTGCGCGATCGCACCTTGCTCCAGCAACGCGATCGCCAGGAAGGTCAGACTAACGGCAGCGACCCGCAGCGCCTTAAAAGAGGTGAAACCGCGAGGAGGCAAAAAACTGTGGGGAGGAAGCAAGCGCATGGCAGAGTCTCCTGACATCGGCATATTGCCAGAATTGAAGTAAGGCTTCACATATAGCGTTCATCATTTAAGCCAATGTACTGAAGCGCTAGAT
>JBBSFA010000768.1:0-2609 GCA_038239185.1 Elainellales cyanobacterium
GCGCCAAACAAAATTGAATACAAGCCTGCCGCATTGGAGGACGACGAAAGCTGAGCAAACAGCAAGCCTAGCCCCAACGCAAAGGTTTGAACTGTGCCGATCGCCACATCTTGTCTTCCCTGGGCGATGGAGCGCTGTCCACCCAGCCAGTCAATGCCGATCGCCGCCCCGATGCAAAAGACCAATAGCCCCACCATCGGCGATCCGCCTACCAGCGCCGCCCCCGCAGCCCCGGCAAAGCCCACGTTAGCCAGCGTATGCCCTGCAAAGCTCTGACCTCGCAGCACCATAAAATAGCCCACGGCTCCGGCGATCGTTGCAATTAGTGTTCCTGCCAGAAAAGCATTCTGCATGAAGGGATAAGTCAAAAGCTGCTGGAGATCGGCGGCTAGATTCCAGGTAGGCTGAACTTCAGTTGCTAAAAGGCTAGCGATGGCGATGAGCATGGTAAGTCACCTCCTCCGGTTGACCTGCGACGATGATGCGTCCATCTCTGGTTCGCAGCACATCGATCGGGGCCTTGTAGAGATGCGACAGCGTTTCTGACGTGATGATTTCCTCCGGTTTGCCTACTGCAACCTGACCCTGCCCGATGTAAAGCACTCGATCGAGGTAGGGCAAAATTGGATTGACATCATGTGCGACCAACAGCACCGTCATCTGATAGTCTTGGCAAATCTGGCGGATCAATGCCGAGACTGCCTGCTGATTTCGCAGGTCTAAACTATCTAGCGGCTCATCTAGCAGCAAGATCCGGGGTCGCGTTACGAGTGCCTGAGCAATCAAGAGCCGCTGCTGTTCGCCGCCGGAAAGCTCCCCGATCGGACGATCGGCGTAAGCAGTTGCGCCCACCCTTTCGATCGATCGCTGCACCCACCGCTGGTCTTCCCTGGCTTGGCGATCGCCTCGCCAAAGTCGCCGCAGTCCAAGCAGGGGAACTCCCCACTGGTTACCATTTACGCCTAGGCACACGAGGTCGCGCCCTCGGATGTGGATATCTGCGTTGAAGCTGTGGCGCTGGGGCAGATAGCTCACCGCCGCATTGCCGCGCCGCACGGGTTTCCCTAAAACCGTCATCCAGCCTGCGCTGAGGGGCAGCAGTCCCAGAATGGTTTTCAGCAAGGTTGACTTTCCTGCCCCATTCGGTCCCAAAACGGCAATGAATTCGCCTTGCTGCACCTTCAAACTCAGGTTCGACCAAAGGAGGCGATCGCCCCGCCGAATGGCAGCCGCCTCAAATTGGATATCAGGTTGACGACTCGCATTCGCATTATTTTCAGCTTCAGCTTCGGCGGACATTGGGTGACTGTCCAGTGAGTTTTTAATCATGGGGGCTTCTCTGTGTGACAGAGCAGGGGGAGTGCGTCAATGGCTACTTGGAAGCTTCAGCCAAGGCTTGCTGCAACGCTTTTAATTGTGCAGTTTGCCAAGCTTGAAAGCTAGTACCCGCTGGGGTGAGGGTTTCTGTTACCGGAACGATCGCAATTCCGGCAGTTTTGGCTTTCTGAACTAAGGCATCGGTGTCGGGTGTTGAATTTTGTGAATTGAACACTAACACCTTGATGCTGTTTTGAGTAATTTGCTGGTCAAACGTGACTTTATCTGCGGCTGTAGGAGCTTCCCCTTCAGAGAGGGCACTCATGAACTTAGCGGGAGTCAGCAGCTTCAGCCCTAGCGGGTCTGCTAGATAAACAAAGATGCTCTCGGTTGACCCAACTGGAGTGCCCTGGTATTTCTGCCGAATCGCGCTGATTGTGTCGTTGTAATCCTTGAGGGCAACGGTGATAAATTGCTGATGCTCCTGCTCAAAGTACGCCGCATCCGCCGGATCAAGCTTTTTGTAATCTGCTGTGATCTGGTCAATCACTCGCTTCACGAATTCAGGGTTGTACCAGAGGTGCGGATTATCGCCTGCCTTTTTGCCCACGATCGCCCCAATCTCTAGCACCTGCCGCCCCTCAACCGGGTTCGCCTCTAGCAATTTAGACAGCCACGGATCATATCCTGCCCCATTGGCGATCGCATAGCGAGACTCTGCCACAGTGCGGGCATCGGCGGGTTTGGGTTCGTAGTCGTGCGGATCGGTGTCTGGATTGGTGATCAGGCTGGTGACTTGAACTTTGTCGCCTCCTAGCTGAGCGGCAATACTGCCCCAGAAGTTTTCGCCTGCCACAACTTTTAACGGCACAGCAGCTTGACCCCCTGCGGGAGAAGTCGTGGCGCTTGGCTCACAGCCGCTCAACCCCAGCACAGACCCTAGCCCCAGCACAGACCAAGCAGCCAGCGTCAAGTAGTAGGATAAGTTGGGCGATCGGGAAGGCTTGAGTTGCATCACTGACACGGCTAATGGACGGCTAAAGCATTCAGATTTGAGAATCATAATGATTCTCATCTAATCAGAAATGATAATGACTCTCATTCTAAATGTCAATTGAGAGCTTAGCGGCTCGAAAACGTGGCAGTAGAATAATTGTCTCTGGAAGTACTCGGTTTTGCTGGTTGTGGGAAACCTTGCTGGGGTAGTGTTCTAGACCTGTTGTTGGTTTCCATGAAGAGCCTTCCTGCTCGACCATCTAGTTCATCTAGCAACATTTTTGAAACACTACCCA
>JBBSFA010000769.1:0-2607 GCA_038239185.1 Elainellales cyanobacterium
TGCAGCAGTGGCGCGATCGCCTGCAAATACACCTCGGTTTTTCCTGATCCCGTGACTCCATGCAGCAAAACCTGGGTGAACCCCTGCAACTGCTGAAGCGTATCGAGGGCGGTGGCTTGTTCAGCGGTAAGGGCTTTCGGGCGATCGGCAGCGGGTGAGAGACTAGATTCTAACCGCAGCACTTCGCGAGACTGAAGCGTAATACAACCCTTTTGCACCAAGCTTTTCACCACCGACGAACTGACCTGGCAGATTTGCAGCAGTTCTTGCAGCCATAGTTCACCACCGCGTCGCTTCAGCACTTCTAGAATTTCGGTTTGGCGCGGGGTGAGTTCGGCAAGCGTGGCATCCAGCAAAGTCACCGCCTGACGCTGTTTGGGGCGGACTGCGATCGGCGGCTCCAAATAGCTCTCGACCCACTGACGCTGAAGCAAATCGCGCAGACCCCGATTCGCGCCTCGGACTTGGCGCTGAAGATATTGCCAGGAATAATCGCCTTGCTTTTGAGCTTGCAGCAATGCCAAGATCTGCTGCGCCGTGGAGTGCAAAAAGACTGGAGCATCAGGCGGGAGCGCATCCGGCAACAGCCGAATCCGCCGCTGCGATCGCCCCAACAGTCCCGGCGGCAGAGCCACCCGCACTACTGACATTAACGGAGTCTGGTAGTACTGCGCGACCCGCTTCAGCAAAGTCCAATAATCTGCTGGGAAAAAGCCCCGACTGACAATTTCTTCAACCGGACGAATCGTAGTGGAGGCTAACTCAGGCGGCAGAGTAGACAACTGCTGGATCGCGATCGCTCCCACCTGTTGTGCCCCAAACGGCACACTCAAAATATCCCCCGGTTGCACCGTCAAATCCGCTGGGACTTGATAGGTATATAGTCCTTGCGTGCCGCCATAGTCTACTAAAACTTCTATCCACTGCGATCGATCTTGACCAGAAGGTTCTAAACCAGAAGGCTCCATAGAAAAGCGCGGGGCAGTTTCAGCAACAACGATCGGTGGCAGAACGGAACAGGCAAGCGGCTGCATAACGAGAAAGCAAAATTGAACGCATCAAGTAAATCGAGATGTCATAGTAGCACCTGCTTGCGATCTAAACGCGCAGTCCGCTCTGTTTCATACAAAATCTTTAGAGGTCAGTCGGTGCTGATAGTCTAAACCCTAGATCGCGATCGTGCCGCTGGGCTTCAGGCAGATCGTGTCGATACTTTGTATCAATTGATTCCGACTGGATGCCTATCAATCGATCGCCCTGAACAGAATAGAATGACCCATTGACTTTAATAGATTAAATTAAGTAAATTTCACTGGACTGTTTCCCTAGACTGACGATAGACTCCGTTCCTCTAATCTATCTTGCGATCGGGCTGACTCTGGATCAGTTGGCAGTTGAATTGGAAGCTGAAACCCCTTTCGTGCAACCAATTTCCAAAAAACTGATTCAATTCCGTGACATTTGGCGAGAGGCTGCTATAGTATAGGCAACTTCAGCCTGGTTCACTTCTAGTGAATCCTCTGTAACGGTTCAGAGGCATCCCTTTGAAGGATCGATTTGGCTCTGAGTTGCATCCTGTGTTTTTAGCGATCTTGATTCTTTGAATCGGAAGATTGCATTTAAGGAAAGGATGCTTTACTCTGTAGCTGGATTATTCGGAGCTGAAGCTTCGAGGCATGGCAAGATTGCTTAGTGGATAGCAGACCAAACTCAGGAAATGCTGATAAGGTCTACCCTTCAGTCGCAGTTGCGGTTAGGAAAATAGGAAGCTTTGGTGTTAGGCATTAAGCTTGCTGTTGGAGTGTTAGAGCTATTCTGGAACCCCTAGCTGGTTTTAGGTATCTGGACTACTTCGGGTTGGTTTCTATAAGTCTGTTTTCAGTGAATTTCCTTGTTGAATTCTTGTTGGGTTGAGGGTGGGTCGATCGCTCCTGCCGCTATTTGATCTATCTATTGTTGGCTGAGCTTCAGTTTTCTCTGGCTTAATGCAGCGGGTTAGAGATAGTTTGCTGTACCTATTCCAGGGATCATTAAGCAATTACAAGCTGCGGAACCCTGTAATCATTTCTCCTTAAATGCCGCTAAAACAATCTTAGCGCTACCTGCCTGATCCTAATCAACAGAAATATTGTTGATTAGGTTTCTAAAGCGGTTTCTGAAGCTAGGTGTCTAAACAAAATGTCCTTCTAAATGAATGCTTAAGTGTTCGATCGCGGATTTCCCAGGTTGGGCTTTTCCTCAAGTTTTAAAGTTCCAATTTGAGCGCGATCGGCTATTGTTTTAACTTTGCGGCTGGCATTTGAGAAAACCGAACCTGTCCAGTGTCAAGCCTGAAAGTGCCAACCTCCTTTGTCTAGACCGTTTTGCATGAATTTGACCGTGTTCTTCCATTCAGAGTCTGAACCCTATGATGAGCAATTCAGTGATTGATTCCGTTGAGTCTGCCGATCCGCTGCGGCTCATGCCATTTTCAGAAGAAGATTATATTCGGTCTGCGAATAACGAATTTCCCAGCGATGAGCGATCGGCAGATGGCATCTTTGTCGAACTTGGTTTGGATAGCGAATTAGGAGATCTCTTAGCAAGCCGCGCTTCGGGCTACCGTAA
>JBBSFA010000770.1:0-2603 GCA_038239185.1 Elainellales cyanobacterium
AATCTGGATCTGTTTCGCCTCTGCCGCTAGTCGCACGGTTTCGAGCGCGGCAGTCACTACAGTCGCCAAGTTGACCGATGTGGTATTCAGCGTCAGTTTGCCGCGCATGATCCGCGAAATATCGAGCAAGTCTTCGATGAGCTGCGATTGCAGTTTGGCATTGCGCTCAATGGTGGCAAAGGCGTTGCTCGTTTGGGCTTCAGTCAGGCGACCGCCCTGCAAGAGGCGTATCCAGCCCAGGATCGGATTGAGCGGGCTGCGGAGTTCGTGAGACAGCACGGCGAGAAATTCATCTTTGAGCCGATCGGCTTGGCGGAGCTGTTCGGTTTGCTGTTGCAGCGAGTTGACCAAATTGGCGCGTTCTATGGCGATCGCAATTTGATCGCACAATGCCTGCAAGAGTCCAGTTTCCGCAGGGGTGAACTGAGTCCGACGATTGCTGCCAAACGACAGGGTGCCGAAAAGTTTACCCTGGGAGATCAGCGGTTGGCTAGAGTAGGCGGTCACTCCCAGCGATCGAATCAAAGCCGCCTTCGGGTTATCGGAGTTTTGTACATCGGCTTGGACAATCTGTTGGCGTTCTTGTGCCGTTGTGCCGCAAATGGCTTGCCCAAAGTCTAGAAACTCAATGTCTTTGGCGATCGCCGCTGTAATGCCCCCGAATGAGGCTAAACGCATTCGCTCCGGTTTAGCGTGTGAGGGTTGATCTTCTACAACGTAGTTCAAATAAAGATCTAGCTGAAGCAAGTCTTTGAGCTTCTGAAACAGCGTCTCGATCAGCGTCAGCGGCTGATCGCTGAGCAGCAGCTCTTTCACGGCATCGTAAAGTAGCGCAGTCCGATCGCTGCCTGCTTTCAGATCCGCTTCAGATTGCTTGCGACCTGTAATATCGCGCGATACGACTAAGATGCGCTCGACCGCCCCTTCTGCATCTAGGATTGGACTCACCTGAACTTCCCACCATTTTGGGATGCCATCCACAGTCGGGCAAAATCCCTCAAACTGGCTGGAATTTCCCTGCTGGGCTTCTGCGAGCGCCTGCGCTGCGGCTGAGCGATCGTCGTCCTGCCAAAATTCAAGCCACTGGAAATTCACATAGCAAGAAAAATCGCAAATTCCCAGTTGCACTTGCCCACCCGGATTCACGTACAGTAACTGAGCCTCTAGATCTAAAACTTTGACACAGTCATAGCTGCTGTCCAGAATTTTGCGGATGAAAAGTTCGCTGTCGCGCAGTTCGGCTTCAACTCGGCGGCGTTCAGTCAGCTCACTCTGAGCTTGCTGATACAGTTCGGCTTGCTGAATTGCCGTGCCGACCTGAGTCGAGAGTTGCTGGAGCAAAGCAATTTCGGCGGTTTGCCACGATCGCGGCGCAGCGCAGTGATGGGCAATCAATAATCCCCAAAGCTGATTGCCTTGTTGAATCGGCACAACCAAATTTGCCTGCACCTGGAACTTAGCCAGCATCTCAAGGTGACAGGGTTCCAGTTGGGCAGCGTAAATGTTTGAAACTGCAAACACGCGCCCCTGATGATACTGCCTGACATAAGTTTCTGCCATGCAGGTATCAACCATAGTTGTTGACAAAATTGCGCTCCAGGCTGTCCCCACCGATTCGGCAATCACAGTGCCCGACCAATCAGGCTGAAAGTGAAAGATCAAAACGCGATCGGTTTTAAACAAACGCCGTACTGCTTCAACGGTCGTGTTCAGAATCGTCTGCAAATCAAGGGACTGACGAATCCGCTGCGAAACCTGAGCCACCAATCGTTCGCGCTCCTGGCTTTGGCGCAGTTGGAGGCGAAGTTCGGTTCTCTCGATCGCCGTTGCCAGCGCGGATTGCAAAGCAAAAGCAGTCATCTCGGTTTTGATCAGGTAATCTTCGGCTCCTGCCTTAAGACTCTGTACTGCTAGTGTTTCGCTGCCTTGCCCCGTTATCAACAAGATCGGCACTCGATAGGGCATCTGTTGCTGCAATTTTTGCAGCATTTCCAGCCCGTCATAGTCTGGCAAGCGATAGTCGAGCAAGATGGCATCAATCTGGGCGCTGCGGCAGATTTCTAGGGCTGCTTTTCCTGTTTCCGCTTCTAAAATTCGGTAGGAATAATATTGATCTTTGCGGAGGTAGCGAAGATACATCTCCCGATCTTCGGCGCAGTCTTCGACAATCAGAACCGTGCGCTGGATTGGCTCTGCGGTGGACGCAGGCGATCGCGCCATAGAATCGGAGGATAATGACCGCTGTGCTGTAACGTCTTGGAACGTGACAACGACTGCCCAGGGTACCGTTTCAGCAGCTTGAAAGAGCGGCTGAGCATCAATCTGAAGCCAAACTAACTCACCGTCCGGCTGATACAAACCCAGGATCACGCCGAGAATTGCTTTCCCCGTAGAGAGGGCGATCACCGCAGGATGGGTTTCGCCCGGAAAAGGCGATCCGTCTTCGTGGATGGCTTGCCACATATGATCCAGGGAATCATGACCTTGAATCTGCTCCAAAGTGAATCCCAAAATTCTTTCGGCGGCTCCGTTGCAAGCCTGAATTTTGCCATCTGCAAGCTGAAAAACTACGCCTGCCTCATCTATTTCAGAGGCTTGTGAAG
>JBBSFA010000771.1:0-2602 GCA_038239185.1 Elainellales cyanobacterium
CGCACAGCCGTTCCTGCGGGGATATCTAGCCGCATTCCTCTCGTTTGGTTGCGATCGAACGACAAAGCTCGATTCACCTCATAAAAGTGAAAGTGGGAGCCAACTTGGATGGGGCGATCGCCCGTGTTGGCAACCGCCAAAGTCACCGTTTGCCGTCCAGCGTTCAATTCAATGCTGCCAGGTTCGACGAAAAGTTCTCCAGGAATCATAGAGGCTTTTAATATTTATCCTCTGGAATTTATACCACAGGCTAGAGGATATCGCCATCGAGTCCAGGTTAGCGGCAATCGTTCTCAGGGCGGACGCTGATGCGCTGTTTAAGCTGCAAGAATATTCCTGATGAGCGCTTGTGGATTTAGAAGAATGGGGTCGATCGAAAAAGTTGTGGCGACGGTAAATGACTTGCAGGACGGCGAAAAGCGGCAGGTCAAAGTCGGCGACACAGACGTGTTGCTGGCTCGGATTGACGGCGCATTCTATGCCACAGGTGCTTTTTGCACTCACTACCATGCGCCTTTAGCAGAAGGCGTATTGAGCGGCGAACAAATTGTTTGCCCCTGGCACACTGCCCACTTCAACTTGAAGACAGGCAAACAGCAGGAGCCACCCGGCTTAGACTCCTTGTCTTGTTATCCGGTCAGGATCGAAGGCGAGAATGTGATTGTCCAAGTGCCCGAAGGCGAATCGGGGCAGCGAACGCTCGAAATGGCGACCTTTGACCCCAATCAAGACAGCCGCACCTTTGTGATTTTGGGCGCTGGAGCCGCTGGTTCTCATGCGGCTGAAACGCTGAGGATAGCAGGTTATCAGGGGCGGATCGTACTAGTGACCGCAGACGATCGCCTGCCCTACGATCGCACCTGGCTCAGCAAAGATTACTTTGTGGGCAAGGTATCTGCCGACAAGATGCTGCTGCGATCGGCAGAGTTCTACGCCAAGCATGACATTGAGATCTGGCTGAGCAAACCCGCAACTCAGGTGAAAGCGGCGGCGAAGACAATCCTGTTTCAGGATAGGGAGCAGTTGAGCTACGATGCGCTTCTGGTTGCAGTCGGGGGACAGCCTCGCACTCTAGAAGTTCCGGGGGCAGCTTTGCAAAATGTACTGACGCTGCGGAGCTTTGATGATGCCGATCGCATTCTGGCGGTTGCCCAAGAAGCGACTGAGGCGATCGTCGTAGGGTCGAGTTTTATTGGCATGGAAGCAGCGGCAGGGTTGACCACGCTCGGCGTAAAAGTCACGGTTGTTTCGCCTGATTCTTTGCCGTTTCAAAAGATTTTGGGCGATCAGGTCGGGCAAGCCTTCCAGCAGGTTCACCAGGAGAATGGCGTGGTGTTTCAGTGGGGGCGCAAGGTCGATCGAATTGAGGGAGAGGGCAAAGTTGAGGCGGTGATCCTGGACGATGGCACGCGACTGGCGGCTGATTTGGTAGTCGTGGGAGTCGGAGTGCAACCTGCGACTGAGTTGCTGGAAGATGTGCCGCTGCATCCCCAGGATCAGAGCGTGGTGGTGGATCAGTTTCTTCGCGCTGCCGAAGATCTCTATGCCGCAGGTGATATTGCCCGCTACCCAGACGATCGCACCCAGGAGCTAACTCGCGTGGAGCATTGGCGCGTTGCCGCCCAGCAGGGACGGATTGCAGCTTACAACATGGCAGGACAGCCGACTCCGTTCAAGACAGTTCCGGTGTTCTGGACGATGCAGTTTGGGTTTCCGTTGCGCTATGTCGGACGGGCGGAACAGTGGGATGAAGAGATCGTGGAGGGTAATTTGCACGGCAGTGCAGACGATCGCCAGTTCATTGTGTTCTACGTCAAAAACGATCGTGTGGTGGCGGCAGCAGCCAGCAAGCGAGATGCTGAGACGGCGGCGATTACAGAGCTACTGCGGCTCGATCGGATGCCCAGTCCTGAGCAGTTGCGGAGCGGCAAGGTTGATTTGCTGGATTGGTTGAGCCAAGCGATTTAAGTGGAACGATCGTGCCTGTCCAATCTAGTGATCAAACATTTGACAGCGGCGTTGTTTTGGTCTGAGACGATCGCCCTCCGCCTCCCGGCTTTGGCGTGGGATAAACCTTGCCCATGCCATAGGTCAGCGCATAGCTCTGAGAGAGTAGCCACAGCCAAACTGACGGATAGCGGGGTTCTAGCCGGGATTGAATCGCTCGGGTGAACATTGGAACCCAGGCAAACAGCCAGCTCAGCAGCGCACTCAGTGTGAAATTGAGGTAGCTGCCGACCCAGCGAATTAGGTCTTTTGCCCCAGCTAGCTCCCAGATCCACAGCAGCAAGGCTGGGTTTTGCCAAGCGGCTTTGATCGCCATGCGATTGAACGGTATCCAGCCTGCCCGATCCATGAAGAAGCGATCGCCAAGCTCTGGCGACTCAGTGGCTAGAATCCCAAAAAAGGTGTTGAGCATCGCGTTCACTTTTTCGGGCGCGATGAACTTACCAGTGGGAACCATCATTCCTTTGGAGAAGAGCCAGGTGACGGCAATGTTGCTCTGAAATGCCCGAATCTGGTTCAGGTGTTTCGCCTTGAGCAAATCATGTCTCAGAGCAGTATCGAGCAAATCTGTGAGGCGGGGCAGATTGCGAACCAA
>JBBSFA010000772.1:0-2600 GCA_038239185.1 Elainellales cyanobacterium
AGGCTTAGGCATACTCAGCGAGAAGTTACCAAAATCTGTGAACAGAATTTTTGTAAATGTCACAATTTGTTCTAACGAATTGGCGCGGAAGAGTAACCATCCGTAGCAGGTAAGTCCGAAGAAGATGGCGATCGCCGCAGTCGATCTTAAAAGCTGCTGAAGATTCAGCTTCTGAGAACCTTTCGCATCCCGAATGCCCAAAGCCCGATAGATACAGAGCAATCCCCCGTGATAAAAACCCCACAAGACATAGTTCCAGGCAGCACCATGCCATAGCCCGCCCAGCACCATTGTCGCCATCAGGTTTTGATAAGTTCTGGCTTTGCCTTTGCGGTTTCCGCCCAGCGAAATGTAGAGATAATCGCGCAGCCAACTAGATAGGCTAATGTGCCAACGCTGCCAAAACTCGCTGGGTGTTTTCGAGAAATAAGGCAGATTAAAATTGATGACTAGATTGACTCCGAATAATTTAGCAACCCCTCTAGCAATATCTGTGTATCCAGAGAAATCGCAGTAGATCTGGAAGGTAAATAGCAGCGTTGCAGCTACCACATCTAGCCAGGAAACTGCACCTGTGGTGTTATAAACGGCATTGACTGAACCCGCCAGCCCATCGGCAATTGCCACTTTCTTAAATAAGCCAAACAGAATCAAATAAAGCCCTCGCATCGATTCATCGAAAGTAATCGTGCGAGGTCTGGTAAACTGTGGCATCAAGTCGGCGGCTCGGACAATGGGACCTGCGACCAAGTGTGGGAAAAAGCTGACGGAAAGGGCAAAGTCAGAAAATCGGTTGGCAGGTTCTAGCTCCTTGCGGTACACATCGATCGTGTAGCTCATGGTCTGGAAGGTGTAGAACGAGATACCCACGGGCAGCAGCAGATTGAGCGCCACTGGGTTAACCTGCAATCCTAGAGAATGCAGCAGTCCCTCGGCGCTATCCACAAAGAAATTGAAGTACTTGAACAGTCCCAGGATGCTGAGATCCAGGATGATGCTCAGGGTTAGGCAAACTCTTTTGCGCTGTCGTTCGGGCAGGGATATTAGTTTGGGATAGAGGATGTTGGCGATCGCCACACTCCCCAGCGTTCCGAAAAACACCAGCCAATTTGTCCAGCTACTCGGTAAAAGCTTGCTCCACTGGACGGATAGCAGCAGCGGCGTGAGGGAAAAGTGGATGGCTTGCCACTGCACGGTCACGAAGAGAAAGGCTGCCGATACCAAGATGAGCGAAGGAAGTCGCCGTTGTTTATCGGTCAGATAGCCTTTGCCAATGATCAGCGCTGAACAAAAATCAACCGAAGTAATGAGCAGGATTAGAAATAAAAATTGCTTATTCCACCAGCCATAAAAGATATAGCTGGCAATTAATAATAAAAAGTTTTGACCCCGAAACGGCAGAAATCGATAGAGCGGATAAACAATACTTAGAAAGACTATGAATTCGATCGAATTAAACAGCATGGGTTTTCGCTAACTTCCTCTTGACGTGAAGGCGCCTGATTCTAGGGCAAAGCCCAGTTTTGTTTTACCGCGATCGCAACAAGTACCTAAAGAGGGAAGCTGAAAAATTTATTGAAACAACACGAGCTAACTGTAATATCCGCATTGCTGCCGATGAAAGCTTCTCTAGATGCGGATGACTGGCTCAAAACTTGCTGGAGCTGCCGATCGCTTGCCTTCATTAACTTTGTTTACATTTCTTAAAATTTCTGTTACATTCATTTACACAAGGTTGAAAAAGCATTTGAGGGAGCAAGCAATGAGAACTGGCGTTGTGATGGAAGAGCAAGGTAGACAAAATATTTTTGCGGTTGAGCCTCAAGTGTATGTCGATGCTCAAGTCCGCACTGGCTTTACGTCCTACGCTGAGCAGCTAAATGGTCGGCTGGCAATGATCGGCTTTGTGTCGATGCTGCTGTTGGAAGCTGCGACGGGTCACGGACTTGTGAACCTGTTTGCTGGCTTAGGCTAATTTCTATATCTCAGCCGATCGCAGTCTGAAACTTTTAAGCAGTTTTAAGAAATAGGTAAAACCGCCTGATGTCTATGTGTCAGGCGGCTTTGCTTTTGTCTACAGCCAATTAATCTACCGCAAAATCAAGCCTTGCCTTGCCCCGATCGCCACTGCTTCGATGCGGCTAGAGGCGTTTAGCTTACTGAAGATAGAACCGACGTGGAACTTGACCGTATGCTCAGAAATGTTGAGCCGTTTGGCGATCGTCTTATTTCCTAGTCCTTCTGCCAGCATCTCTAAAACTTCAGCTTCGCGGGGCGAGAGCGGCTGTGCGGTGGGAGTTTGACGCGGGGCGATCGCCATGCCGGAGAGTAGCAGTTCCATCAGGTCTGGATGCAGCACCGTTAAGCCTGTCGCCACTGCTTCAACTGGCGCGATAATTTCAGTTGCCACTGCGGTTTGAGGCAGAATGCCGCAGCCACTTGATTTGCAGCAGTTCGCCCACTTGCCGCTCCTCTAAAATGGCGGTCAGCGCATCTAGATCGGTAAACGATCGCCCGTTGAGTTCGAGGATGACATCTCCTACCATCAGCGGAATCTTAGCGGCAGGGCTGGCGATCGCCACCTCTAGCACCAGAAATCC
>JBBSFA010000773.1:0-2600 GCA_038239185.1 Elainellales cyanobacterium
GCGGTTAGCAAGGGCAATTTGCTCAAATTGCTCATGCGTCAACCGAATCACGGGGCGCAAATCGAGGATCAAGGGGGTCATGGCGATCGCAACTCCAAGAGATATGTTCATTATCATCCAGGCGCAACTATCCAGACGCGAAGCGCTATCAATCGGGATATCAAGAGATGTGATAGGGTACGAAAACTAACTTTTCCTTTGGAACGGACATGGAAGACTTGAGAGATGAACTTGCAAAAATGGTGGATGAGGCGGAGTGGGACTGGCTGATGCCCCATGCTCAGCGCGATGCGATCGTATTAGTCAACGCGGGTTTAGATTTAGTTGAGGTGGGAGTGGCGATCGTCAATGACAACACGTCTACGGTAGAACGCTGGATCATCGAGCAGTTGCTTCATAAGCCGTCCCCAGAGCAACTCGCAGATTGGGCAGGCGATCGGAACCGACGGTTTAATGCGCTGATTGTACAGCCGTATGTACTGGTACAGGATCGTTGGCTGCCTAATACCACTGCCAACTAGACCTAAAGATAGACGCTCTCTCAGTAGAAAGTTAGATACTCTGTCCGTACTGGTGTATGCCTCAATGGAGACCATTGCGGGTTGCTCACTTCAATTCCCTTCGATCGCTGCGATCGAAGGAAAGCCACACGGAACCAAGGAGATTGATACAGCATGTCCGATCACAATATGCTGACCACGGCAGACGGAGTTCCCGTCGCAGATAACCAAAATTCACTGACGGCTGGAGCGCGCGGTCCCGTTCTGATGGAAGATTTCCATCTTTTAGAGAAGCTGGCTCACTTTAATCGGGAGCGAATTCCTGAGCGTGTGGTTCATGCAAAAGGGGCAGGTGCTTTAGGCACGTTTACCGTGACCAATGACATTACGCAGTACAGCAAAGCCAAGCTGTTCTCGGAAGTCGGCAAGCAGACTGAAGTGATCGCTCGGTTCTCAACCGTTGGCGGAGAGCAAGGATCGGCTGATGCCGAACGCGATCCCAGAGGCTTTTCGGTCAAGTTTTACACTGAAGAAGGCAACTGGGACATGGTGGGCAACAACACGCCCGTCTTTTTCATCCGCGATGCAATCAAGTTCCCCGATTTCATCCACACGCAGAAGCGCTGTCCGGCGATGCACACCAAAGACCACAACATGCGGTGGGATTTTTGGTCGCTGAGTCCAGAGTCATTGCATCAAGTGACCATTCTGTTCTCCGATCGCGGCATTCCCAAAGGACATGCCTATATGAACGGGTACGGCAGCCACACCTACAGCTTGATCAACGATCGTAACGAGCGGGTCTGGTGCAAGTTCCACTTCAAGACAATGCAGGGCATCCAAAACTACACCGAAGAAGAAGCGACCACAATCAAGGGCGAACAGCCAGACAGCGCGATCGTCGGCATGTTTAATTCGATCGAGCAAGGCAACTTTCCCAAGTGGCGCTTCTGCATCCAGGTGATGACAGAGGAACAAGCCGCTAAGCATGGCGATAACCCATTCGACCTAACGAAAGTCTGGAAACACTCTGACTATCCGCTGATTGAAGTGGGCATCTTGGAATTGAACCGCAACCCAGAAAACTACTTTGCTCAGATCGAGCAGGTGGCTTTCTCTCCGAGTGCGATCGTTCCGGGCATTAGCTTTTCGCCGGACAAGGTGCTGCAAGCCCGTGTCATGTCCTATGCCGATGCTCACCGCTATCGGTTGGGTGTCAATTATCAGCAGATCCCGGTCAATACGCCCAAATGTCCGGTCATGAACTATCAGGTTGATGGCACGATGGCGATGGGCAACAATGGCGGCAGTGGTCCCAACTACGAGCCGAATAGCGACGACAATGCGCCGAAGCAGACTCCTGCTTATGCGGAGCCGCCTTTGCCTGTGGGAGATGTGGCGATCGATCGCTATGACCATCGCGAAGGCAATGATGACTATACCCAGGCAGGTGATCTGTATCGGCTGATGAAGCCCGATGAGCAAGAACGGTTGGCTCACAATATTGTGGGTAGCCTCAGCCAAGCGACGAAGGAAATTCAGATGCGTCAGCTCTGTCACTTCTTCCGGGCTGACCCGTCTTACGGCAAGCGGGTTGCCGAAGGCCTGGGCATTAATCTCAGCGAATTTATGCCGCCTAATGCCGTTGCTCAGCAGGCAGTCACAGTCTAAAACTCGTAGCCTTTTTTAATTAAAAACGCCGTCAGGATAGGCAATGCCTTATTTTTGCGGCGTTTTTCTTTGAAGGCTCTCTGGCACAAGGGAGTGCAGGCTCAATCGTCTAAATTGTGATTGAGCGTTATCAGAAACTCGGCAGTCTGAAACATTGCTCGTTCTGCCGCCTCAAAATCTATTTCAGAGAATGCAACTCCTTGCCACAATCCCTTAAGCTGCGCTTTTGGGCGAGTTTCAACCTGTTGATCCACAAGTTTCTTCAGGGATTCTAGCTCTTGCTGTAAAGCTTCAATTCGAGCTAAAACAAATTTACTCATTGGAGAGGTAGTGTAGATCTCAACTGTTTTACTATCCTACTCGCTGATCAAATTGAAAGTGCGTATTGAATTATGAGTGATAGAGAGGTAAAACACGATCGAGTGAGCC
>JBBSFA010000774.1:0-2598 GCA_038239185.1 Elainellales cyanobacterium
CCTTTGCCAGCCAGTTGTGGAAGCTGATTGGCTTGGTGCCATCTGGGTTTAGCCGCATGGTCAGCGATTTAGAAAACTTGCTGAACAATCGCCCAAGCTGGCTAGAAAACGTGCGGTTGCCGAGTCCTTCTAACCTGATTGCCGAAGTCCAGCCTTTTCTGCGGGCTGCTGTCCCTAATTTCTTCGACTTCTTTTCAGGCACGTTGGCTGCTGCCGTTAAAATCTTGCTGCTGATCATCCTGACTTTGATGCTGCTTGCTGATCCAGCCGCCTACCGGAATGCCATCCTCCAGTTGTTTCCGTCGTTCTACCGTCGCCGTGCGGATGCCATTTTGCGGGAGTGCGAAGTGGCGCTCAGCAGTTGGATGGGCGGCGCATTAATTAGCTCAACCGCAGTGGCAGTTCTGAGTGCGATCGGGCTGTGGGTATTGCAGATTAAATTTGTCCTAGCGCAGGCCTTACTCGCAGGGCTGCTCAACTTTATCCCGAACCTGGGTCCCACGCTCAGTATGGTGTTTCCGCTGACGGTGGCGGCTCTGGATGCGCCCTGGAAAGTGGTAGCGGTGGTGATTCTCTATATCGTGATTCAAAACCTAGAGTCGTACTGGATCACGCCGACGATCATGGCAAACCAGGTGTCGCTGCTGCCTGCCATGACGCTAGCGGCTCAGCTAGTCTTTGCTAGCCTGTTTGGGTTTATGGGGCTATTGCTGGCATTGCCGCTGGCAGTTGTTGTCAAAACGCTGATTCAAGAAGTGGTAATCAAAGACATCATGAACCACTGGAGCAGTCCTCAGTACCGAGAGCCAGCTCAGCCCCCGGAACTTGCTGCAACTGTCGATCGCAACCCTGCTGATCGTAAATCTGGTGAAGTCAGCGCTTTTGCTGCTTCAGAGCTGCCAGATGATTTGTTTGAAGACTAACATCAGCAAAGACAACTAGGCAGGGTAGATTCGCAGCCGCCGATTGGGTTCATCCCCAAAGCTGGAAGATTTGAGGTGATAGTGTTCCACTAACTCATGCTGCATCTTGCGGACTTTTGCCGATCGCGGCAGTAGCTCCACAGGTTGCCCTTTAGGAATCACAATCTGCTCGACCGCCAGACGGGTTTCCTCCAAGGCTTCAATCTCGTCCTCATCGGCGCTGTTGTAAAACAGGCTGAGGCTGGCAGACTCATCTTCTTCGGTGGTTTCTTGAATGTGCAGCATTCGCTGAAGCGCCCGGATGATCTGCGGCAGGCTGTTCGACTTGACGGCGTGGATCGGCAACTGGCGATTTTTTGCCAGAACCCGCAGCTTCGAGTGATTTTTGATGTGCGATCGCAGTGCCACCACCGCATCGGCATCATCAATATCTTTGGTGAGGACGATCGGCAGATTCAAGGTGCGAATCACCTCCTCTAGCTGATTGCGGCTGATCGCATAGGGATAGACATGCAGCGGCAGATCTTCGCCATTGGGACCCGAAGCTGAACGTAGATCGGAACCCTTGACGACGATCGGCGCTGTCCCCAGTGAGGCATTCAGCAATTGGTCAAACTGCTGCCGTTCGGTCAGGGGTTCGATCGGCTGGAGGGTACTGCCCAAACTGCCACTCAAAGTTTCGCCCAAATCACTGCGCCCCAAATCATTTCGCTTATAGGACGGCAACGCTGCCATTTGTCCAGAAGCGCGCCAACCGCTACGTCCTGCCGCTTGGGTATAGCTATTCAACGGCGCAGCGCCAAACGTCTTTTGCCCCAGCGCTGGCTGGACGTTAACCGGAGCCTCCTGCGTCACCACAACCGCGCCATTGGCATCCACCGTTCGGACTTGCAGGACGGGCTGTCTGCCGCGCAAGAGGGTGTCTACCGTTTCGGCAACCTGCTCATGCACTACCCAACGCTGGCGCTCCAGCATCTCTACGGCAATGTCAACCGTGGGGGGAGCCTTGCGCTCCAAGACGCTTTTCTGACTGCCGCGCCGTCGGGCTTCCTCGTCGCCCAGGGTGACCGACTGGATGCCGCCCACCAGATCCGACAGAGTGGGGTTTTTGATCAGGTTCTCGATCCGGTTGCCGTGTGCAGTTCCCACAAGCTGAACCCCCCGTTCCGCGATCGTTCTGGCGGCTAGTGCCTCTAGCTCCGTCCCAATCTCGTCAATCACGATCACTTCGGGCATGTGGTTCTCTACGGCTTCGATCATCACCTGATGCTGAAGCTCTGGACGCGCCACCTGCATCCGCCGCGCTCGTCCGATCGCCGGATGGGGCACATCGCCGTCGCCTGCGATTTCGTTGGAGGTGTCAATAATCACGACTCGCTTGTTCAGCTCATCTGCCAGCACCCGCGCAATTTCCCGCAATGCCGTGGTTTTGCCGACTCCCGGACGACCCAGCATCAGAATCGATTTGCCTGACTCTACCAGCTCTCGAATCATGCCGATCGTCCCAAAAATGGCGCGACCGACTCAGCAGGTCAAGCCAATCACATCGCCCGTGCGGTTGCGGATGGCGCTGATGCGGTGTAGGGTGCGCTCAATCCCGGCCCGATTGTCGCCGCTGAACATGCCGACCCGTTCAATGCAGTAGTCCAAATCGGCTCTGGAGATTGCTCGCTCG
>JBBSFA010000775.1:0-2595 GCA_038239185.1 Elainellales cyanobacterium
AGTTGTAGACGAATGACTTCGGTAGTATCGAACTGCTGCCTGCGGGAGAATAGCTGGCGAACATAATTTAGAATGCCGCGTACGATCGCCCCACCAATCACAATTGCCGCCGCGATTTCTGCCCCTGCTGCCAGATAACCGACAATGACTTTCAACCACTCTTCTAAGGGACTGACTGCCACCGCAGTTTGATTGTTCTGCCCTGTATTCAGACTCAGCAGCAACACCAAGTCCAAAATGAGGGAGAGCGGCAACAGCAGATTGAGCAGAGAATCTCGCGACTCATGTTTCATGGATTTCTACGTGATTCGTTGTCCATCATTTAACTTGGTTTGGCGTTTGGTAGAGCCACTGGCTTTAAGTTTGGCTCTGCCAAGTATGGAAAGTGGGTTCGCAAGCCACCTGGCTTTCCGACTCGGTCTGAGAAGGGTGTATTGGCGAGTAGGCTCAAAATCAGATCTGGTGTATCATCTGCCAGTGCTCGTCCATTTCTACCAGCGAACCCATAGCTGGTGGGCAACTGCGGGTTATAAGTGAGAACATCGGGAAACAGAAACTGGGCTACTTGCTGCCCGTAAGCCTGGGGATCAGTCGTCGTGCCTGCGAGTTGCGTGACCTTTGCAGTGAAGGCGGCGATCGTCTCGCCGTATTTGGCAGCATCCTCGCGGGGAAGCGATTTATTGTAAGCATCCTTCAGGTGCTCATCTTGGATGAAAACCTGCTGCACCAGAGGAGTCGCGGCACGATTAATGGTTTTCCATTGACCGTCATGTTGAATGGTCGTGGTGCCCCAGAGCTGAATTGCTTCCGTACTGAGAGCAGTGCTAGGAAGCTCTAGGACGATCGCGGTGACATTGTGCCCTGCCAATGCATTTTCAGCGGTATCAAACACACTGGGATCAAACCGATTCTCTTCTAGAATCAGCTTGGCAAATTGCCCAAACGCGCCCAGATTGAAGAAGAAGGGGTCAGCCACCAGTCCTGCCCAAAGGCGACCACCCTCACCCACTGAAATGATCTCACCCGTTTTGCCTGACGCGATCGGATTGTCATCACTGTCGTAGTCTGCGGCAGCACTGCCTTCTAACCGACGTAGTTCGATCCACTGAACGCCTGTTGGATCTGGCTCACCAAAGGTGATGCGGTAATCAATGTCTTCGATCACGTCAGCATTCGTATCGATTTTGAAATCATAAAGCGCGCCTGCTCGAAAGGTCGTCGGCGATAGTGCACCCGCTAGAGGATTAACTGCCATGATTAAAACTGTGGTATTTGCAGCTTCACCGGCAAACACATAGATATCGGTAATATCTACGCGCCCATCTTCCTTAGCCGTTGGTGAATCGATATGGTGTGACATAAAATTGTGTACCCTTTCTTTGTTAATGTTTTTTGAGAACAGCCGCCTTGATGCTTCAAATGTTGCTGCCTTACAACGCAAAATCACAGCACTTGACCAAACCCACGCGTGACAATTTGCTTTCTAGCGATTCATCAGGGTTTGCTTGCTCTCTCACCCAATACCGCTCTACGGCATCAACTAAAGCCACAACCTGAAGATGGTTCAGTGCTTGAAGTTTGGGAATAAAAGCGCTGTTAACACTCCATTTTTGGTCAAGCTGATCTCGTTGAATCACATCGCTCACTCGCCGCCAAACTGTTCTGGCTTGCTCAGAATCATCCTCAAATCGATAATTTTTTAAGGCTTCGCAGAGAAGCTTGCCTTCACCTGCGGTGAGAGAGAGTTCTAGCAAGTGATAATTCAGCAAGGCGTAGTACCGTTGCAAGTCTCGTAATCCTATCGTGCTGACATCTTCTCCACGCTGAAGCAGCATTGCTTTTAGCTTGGGATCTTGGAAAATTAACGTTTTGGTTGTCATCAGTCACCTCCTTAATTTCATCTACTTTGATCATGCAATGGCATTTCAATTGCTTCTATGATTTAGCTCATCTTGAAACGATCGCTCTCAGCTACTGTTTAGCAGGCTAATTGACTTGAGTAATATTCGCCGAGTAAAGATGCCATTTGCGCCGTTCTGAAGTTGAACTAGAAACACCATTGACTTGGCGCAACACGTAGCTGCCACGAAATTGCTGTCGAGTTCCACTTGTAGTTACGGTAGCGATCGTGACTGGAATTTCGGTGTAGATTGAGCCTGCTGCTCCCTCCAGTCTGCCGAGTTCTCCAACTGTCACAGTAGTGGATGCGGTGTGGGCAAAACCTTGACTGAACTGCTCAAACGACTGATGACTGGCAGCACCCTCTCCCTCCCAAGCTGAGTAAGCTTGTTCATAGTTTCGACGATCGATCGCGCTGTAGTAGTCAAGAATAACTTGAGCTGCTTCTCGTTGAAGCGGTCCAGCATCGATCGCACCCTGGTTTGAAGAAACGGGTGGCAGTGTCGGATTGAAATTATTTTGACTTGGGGATGTGGGCAACGGGATTGGACTGGATGCGATCGAAGAACTCGCAACTGGCGAGATACTTGCAACAGGTGGCTGTGATTTGGGAGAAGCACTACAGGCGGTGATAGTGCCTGTAAGTAGCACTCCTCCAATAGCCGCCATACAGTGTTGCTTTAACCAGGTATACAG
>JBBSFA010000776.1:0-2591 GCA_038239185.1 Elainellales cyanobacterium
AAAAACGTCAGCAGCAACGTCCGGATGTGCGCGCCGTCTACGTCTGCGTCGGTCATCAAGCAGATGCGATGGTAGCGCAGATTGCTTGAGTCGAATTCTTCGCCTTTGATGCCTAGTCCAAGTGCCGTGATCAATGCCTGAATCTCAGTGTTTTTGTAGATCTTGGCATCGTCCGTTTTTTCGATGTTGAGGATCTTGCCCCGTAGCGGCAGGATTGCCTGGAAGCGGCGATCGCGCCCCTGTTTTGCCGAACCACCCGCAGAATCCCCTTCAACGATGAAGATTTCCGATTCGCTTGGGTCGCGAGAGCTACAGTCTGCCAGCTTGCCGGGCAATGTTGAAGACTCCAGCACCGACTTCCGGCGGACTAGATCCCGTGCTCTGCGCGCCGCTTCTGCCGCATTGAACGATTGAATCGCCTTTTCTAGAATCTGATCCACCACGCCGGGGCGGAACTCTAGATATTCGATCAGACCTTCGCCTACGGTGGAATCGACAATGCCGCGCACCTCGGTATTGCCCAGCTTCGTCTTGGTTTGCCCTTCAAATTCTGGGTCGGGCACTTTGACGGAAATCACCGCCGTTAATCCCTCCCGGATGTTCTCACCCGCCAGATTAGAGTCGTTTTCTTTCAGCTTGTTGCGCTTCCGAGCGAGCGAATTCATCGTTCGCGTTAAGACTGCCTTCAAGCCTTCCAGGTGAGTACCGCCGTCGATCGTGCGGATGTTATTTGCGAAGCCCAGCAAATTATCGCTATAGGCATCCGAGCACCACTGAAGCGCGACTTCAACCTGCACATTATTCCGCTCGCCCTGGACGTAGATAATTTCTTCGTGCAAGGGCTGCTTTTCGCTGTTCATGTAGGCAACGTATTCGCGGATGCCGCCTGCATAGTGATAAGTCTCGACCCTTGGCTGATCGCTCTTGAGAAACTCTAGGCGCTCGTCCGTAAAGGTGATTACAATGCCCGCATTCAGATAAGCCAGCTCCCGCAGCCGACCTGACAGCGTTGCATACTCAAACTCAATGCTTACAGTGAAGATCTCCACATCGGGCTTGAAGTGGACGGTCGTGCCTGTGCGTTCCCCTGCACCCTGTTTAACTTCGAGCTGCGTTTGTGGAATGCCCCGCGCATAGCGCTGAACATGGATCTTGCCTTCGCGATAGACGGTGACTTCTACCCATTCCGACAGCGCATTGACGACAGAGATGCCAACGCCGTGCAAACCGCCCGACACTTTGTAGCCGCCGTTGCCAAACTTGCCGCCTGCGTGCAAGATCGTCATCACGGTTTCCAAAGCCGATTTGCCCGTTTGGGAATGGATGCCCGTGGGAATGCCGCGCCCATCGTCTGATACTAAAACGGAGCCATCGGCTTTGAGTGTAACCTCGATATTTTTGCAGTAACCCGCTAGAGCTTCGTCCACCGAGTTATCGACAACCTCATACACTAAGTGATGTAAGCCGCGAGGTCCCGTGGTGCCAATGTACATGCCGGGGCGTTTCCGGACTGGCTCTAGCCCTTCTAAAACCTGAATTTGGTCGGCACCGTAGTTTGTGGTCATGGATGAAGCGCTCCTGTAATTTTGATTTGAAGCTGTCTCAGACTCCAAATCACCAAAAGATATCAAAATTATAGCAAAAATGCGTTGAAGGCGGTCTTAAGCCAGTCTGAGGGGAAGTTCTACAAGGGGATCGATCGAGGGATAAAGGGAGGTAGTCGCACCAATGCTAGCAGATGTTGATAGAACTGAAGCAGGATCATACCGTGGGAATCGCTAAATTTGCCTGTGCCAAATTTACCCGCAATTCTGCCGTTTCTGCCCTGATTGTGATTTGTGGCGCAACGGCGACCGGAAAATCAGGCTTGGCGATCGCCCTAGCGGAACGGCTACAAGTCGAACAGCTCAAAAGTCTGATCCTCAGCGCCGACTCCCGCCAAGTGTATCGCGAGTTTGATATTGGCACGGCAAAACCCTCGATCGCCGATCGGCTGCGCGTCCCCCATACGCTGATTGACATCTGTGAGCCGACGACAACGCTGACTTTGGCGGAGTATCAGCAGCAGGCACAGGATTTAATTGAAGCTTCGACTGAGATCCCGCTACTGGTCGGTGGGACGGGGCTATATATCCGCTCGATCGTCCGGGGCTTGCTGATCCCTAGAGTTGCGCCGCAGCCAGTGTTACGATCGCAGCTTCAGGCGATCGGTCAGCCGCAGTGCTACGCCTTCTTGCAGCAGGTCGATCGGGTGGCAGCACAAAAGATTCACTTCAACGATCAGGTACGGACTTTGCGCGCGTTGGAAGTGTTTTACGCGACCGGAAAGCCAATTTCCGTTCAGCAGGGAGAATTTCCACCGAGCTATCCGATTCTCCAGATCGGGCTGGATTGTCTAGATACAGAGATCCTGCGACAGCGGATTCAGCAACGCACGGCTCAAATGCTGACGGATGGTTTTGTGGCAGAAGTTGAGGCGCTTTGTCAGAAATATGGCGCAGCTTTGCCGCTGCTGAATACGCTGGGCTATCAGGAGATCAAGCAGCATCTCGCGGGAGAACTGTCGCTAGCTGAGGCAGAAGCCTTGATTG
>JBBSFA010000777.1:0-2584 GCA_038239185.1 Elainellales cyanobacterium
CAAAGCTCTCCATCTTCTGGATCAAATAGACTTCCCTCTCGGACAAACTCGTTCTTTTTCAAAACTCGCTGGGATGCGCGGTTTTTGGGAATTGTGTGCGCCAGCACCGTTTGCACCTCAGTCGTTGAAAAGGCTTCTTCCACCAAAAAAGCCACGGCTGCGGTGGCGAATCCTTGCCGTTGCTGGGAGAGAATCACGCCATAGCCAATTTCGATCGCTCCCTGATTCGGCAGTCCTTTAAATCCGCCCATGCCCACAATCTGCCGTTCCACCACAATTAAGCGTGGGGCAAGCCAAAAAGCACTGTCGGGATCTTGCCGCAGTTGGGCGATCGCTTGCTCCATCAGAAAGCGTGGCGCAATTTCTTTGCCGGAAACTAGGCTAAAGCTGCCCAGCTCAGCAGCTTTAGCATCCCCCAGCAGCGCCTTAAGGATCGGGATAGTTGCGCGAAATAGCTCCACCTCCGGCAAATCTCTATTCCTCTGCGATCGGCGCAGACTCGCGCATTGACTCACTGGCACCTGCAAAGAGCGGCTGCAAGGACTGTTCCGGTACATTAGGCGCGATCCACTGGCTGGCTTGCTCTAGCGAATGGAAGCCACCGCAGAGTAGGAGTCGATCGCCAATCTGCAAATCACTTTTGCCGTCAGGAAAGCGAATGAACTTCCCTTCCCGGCGAATGGCTTGCACCAAGATGCCGAACTGGCGACGGATATGTAGCTCCTTCAGCGTTTTGTTGACGACTGGACTGGTGGGAGGAACCAGCAGCCATTGGCAAGAGGCATTTTCGCCCGGAACAGCGGCTCCGCCTTTCGCGAGTTCTACAAAGGCGCTCAGCTCGGTTGGATCACCCACTACGAGGAAGCGATCGCCTTCTTCTAGCACCGTTTGAGCATCGGGATAGTCAATTTCCTCGTTTTTGGCTTCTTCGCCCTTGCGCTGAATTGCCATCAGGCTGACTCCCGTCAAGCGCCGCAGATCGGTTTCTTCGATCGTCATGCCCACCAGCGGCGATCCGTCTGGGAGCGCGAACCAACGGCTGTTCATATCCTGGGCGGCAGCTTTCAGATCGCGAGAAACCTCAGCAGCGGGTCGTTCCGGCTGAAATTCGGTGTAGTGAGAGCTGCGAATTTGCTGCACTTCACGCTGAATAATCGGCAGAGGCACACCGATTCCCGTCAGCAGGTGCGCCGAAAGTTCTAAACTTGCTTCAATTGCGGGCTGCACCACTTCTTTTGCGCCGAGCTGATAGAGCAACTCAATGTCTTTTGTTTGAGTTGCGCGGACAATCACATCCAGCTCTGGGGCAATTTCTAGGGCACGTTTGAGGCAGAGACGGGTGTTCATCGAATCGGGTAGGGCGATCGCCAGACTGCGAGCTTGCCCCATTCTTGCTGCCTCTAGCACATGCAGGCTGGCTGCATTGCCATAGACGTAGGGAATTCCTGCCTCACGGAGCTGCTGAATGGCTTGCTCTGATTCGTCAATCACCACAACAGGCTGATGATGTACTTGCAGCAGTTTGACAATGTTACGTCCGACTCCGCCATAGCCACAGACGATCGTGTGGTTTTGGGTCGGCAGTTGCTCGGTCACTTCTTTGGGAAATTCGCCGCCGTCCAGGATCGCCTTTAGCCAGGGAACCGAATCCGACCAGTTCACCAGCAGCGGTACCAACCGCAGGACAAAGGGGGTGATCATCAGGGTCACAGCCGTTGTGCCCAAAATCAGCAGATAAATGCGACGTGAAACCAGCCCTAGCGCTTGCCCCCGACTTGCCAGCACGAAAGAGAATTCCCCAATCTGCGCTAGCCCCAAGCCGACAATCAGCGAGGTCTTGAGCGAATAGCGGAAAGCAAGGACTAGAGGAGTCATGATCAGGAATTTACCGATCAAGACCAAGGCCACTAAGCCTAGAATCAGCTCCAGGTTATTCCAGATGAAGGTCGGATCGATCAACATGCCGATCGCCGCAAAAAACAAGCTGGCAAAAATATCCCGAATTGGCTCAACATAGGTCAAAGTCTGGTCAGCGTATTCCACCTCGGAAATCATTAGCCCCGCGATGAACGCGCCCATCTCGATCGACAGTCCCATATACTCTGTCAGCAGGGCAATCCCCAAGCACAAAGCCACCGTTCCCAGCAGAAACAACTCGCGGCTTTCGGTACGCGCCAGCAATCGCAAAAACGGGGGAATCATCCAGATTCCGGCGACGATCGCCCCACCCGCCAGCAAAGCCGTTTTCAACAGCGCAATCCCAACCGCCAGACCAATTTCCTCAGAGGGGCGATCGAGCGCGGGCAGCACTGCCAGCATCAGCCCCAAAGCCAAATCCTGCACCACCAAAATTCCCAGCATCACTCGCCCATGTGGGGTTTCGGTTTCGTTGCGCTCCATCAGGCATTTCAGCACCACTGCCGTCGAAGACAGCGACAGAATCGCGCCTAGAAACACGCCCTGCGGCGGCGAAGTCACCCAGCCCACGCCGATCGAAATCAGCGCAGTAATCAGAATCGTCGAGAGGATTTGCAGCGTTCCTCCCCCCAAGCTAATGCCCTGGACTTTCTTCAGCTCCGAGAAA
>JBBSFA010000778.1:0-2579 GCA_038239185.1 Elainellales cyanobacterium
AAATTCAACTCACGATCGATCGCTAACCGAATTACCAGGAGATCTACCATGCCAGCTAAAGCCCCCATGAAAGATATGATCATCATTCTTCCCGGTATCCTGGGAAGCGTTTTGCAAAAAGATGGAAAAGATCTCTGGGCAGTATCTGGCAAAGCCGTCTGGCAGATACTCACTCAGTCCGGTGATTTTCTGCAACATCTGAAGCTGAGCCAGGATGATCCGATCGCAGAAAGCTTGGGCGACGGCATTCGCGCCACCCGGCTGATTCAAGATGTCCATTTGATTCCGGGCTTGGTCAAAATCGACGGCTACACCCAAACCGCCAATCTGATCACCGATAATTTTGAAGTCGTATCTGGCGATATTTACAACGATCCAGACGACAAACCCGCGAACTTTTATCACTTCCCCTACGACTGGCGACGAGACAACCGAGTTCACGCTCACCTGCTGAAAAAGCTGATCGACAAGCGGCTGAAATGCTGGAGGGAAGCCAGCGGTACGCCCGATGCCAAAGTGATTCTGATGGCACACAGCATGGGCGGCTTAGTAGCTCGCTACTATCTGGAAGTGCTGGAAGGCTGGCAGGACAGCCGCGCTTTATTCACCTTTGGCACGCCCTATCGCGGCTCTCTCAAGGCGGTGAACTTTCTGGCAAACGGCTACAAAAAGCTGTTTCTAGACCTGACAGATGTGATGCGATCGCTCACCTCGGTCTATCAACTGCTGCCGATCTACAAGGTGATTAACATCGACGGCGAGTATCACCGAATTGCAGAAGTTGGCAATTTGCCCCACATCGACCCGCTGAAGGCGAAAGACGCGCTAGCTTTCCACCGAGAAATTGAAGCAGCGGTTGAACGCCATCTGCAAGACGAGCGATATTTGCATAGCTTTACGATCGTTCCGATCTCCGGAGTCCAGCAGCCCACCCTGCAATCCGCCACGCTGCTGAATGGCATCCTGACCGCCAGTGAAGAAATACCAGCAGTTCTCAACAGTCGATCGGATCTGGGCGACGGCGATGGCACGGTGCCAAAAGTGTCGGCAATTCCGATCGAGCGATCGAAAAACTTCGACAATTTCTTTATCGCAGAACAGCACGGCGCGTTACAGAACCAGCCCCAAGTGCTCAACAGCCTGCTGAATACACTACGGCTCAGCCAGTTCAATACCCTGGAAGAGGTGAGAGGCGCTGAACCCCAGACAGCCATCAGTCTAGCGCTAGACGATTTATACACCACCGCAGAACCGATCGCCCTACGCGCCAGAGTCATCAATCCAGCCGGGATAGCGACAGAAAAGCTGAAGGCAGAAATTGCCACTGTCTCTGGCGATCGTCCCACCGTGACGCTTGATTTTGCCGAGCAAACGCAAGGCTGGGGATTGGCGATCGCGGAGCTGTTGCCGGGACTCTATCGCGTCACCGTTCGCACCGCAGACACAAGCGATCAGGCTCCCTCCCCCGTCCACGATCTGTTTGAGGTTGTCCAGGGAGAATTGTGAAATTTCCCTGGGGAGTACCCCTGAGAGATCTCGGCAGGAAACAGCTCCGGATGTTGAGCAATGGACTCGTCCTACCCAAAATTTTTCCGTGGCTCAAGCTAAGCCAACTAGCTCTTTGGCTTTCGGCACGATCGGCGCACTCAATGCCTCCTCTAAAGGAGCCACACCCAGCCGCTCCTCCAAAATATCCATCACCTCGCGCCCAAAATCATCGGGATTGCGTCGCCATGCCTCCATGCAGATCTCGCCAAAAAACGAACCCAGCGGCTCTGGATTCCACAGCAGCTTTTTCGCCACCCAAGGCAGATGAATCGCCAGCGGATCATATCCTGGCTTCAAAATTCCTTCTTTGAAGGCATATTCTTCTAGATGCGTGTGGGGCTGAAGTCCGATGAAGAAAATGGCAGGCTCCACTTTATCCGCGCCAAAGATTTGCTCTAGCTCCCGGTGATAGGCGATCGTCTGGCGAATGGTTGCCTCCGTCTCATCAATCACGTTAAAGGAATAGTTGACCGACACCAGCTCATTAAATCCGGCTGTCTTCAAATCGCGGCAGTTTTGCAGCACTGTCCTCAGGTTGTAGCCCATCCGCATCTTACGAACCAGCTCTTGTGACCCGCTCGTAATGCCGATTTCAAAGTAGTTCATCCCCGTCTTCACCATTAGATCAGACAGTTCTGGGGTCAAGTTATCGGCGCGAATATAAGCCGCCCAGTGGATATCGGTCATGCCCGCATCCAGAATTTTTTGCAACAGCTCGATCGCATCGTCCATAAACCGCCGCGCCGGAATAAATTGGGCATCGGTAAACCAAAAGTTGCGAACGCCGCGATCGTAAAGCTGCTGCATCTCCTTCACGACTTCCTCGGCTGGATTGATCCGCACCTGCTTACCTTCTACCACCGTATAGATGCAGTAGCAGCAGTTATGTGGACAGCCGCGCTTAGTTTGCACCCCCACATAAAAATCGCCGCCTTGCAGGTAATACTGAAAGTCCGACCAGATCGTGGCAATGTAGTCGTAGCTGCAAGCCGTCTTTTCAATCGGCGTAGGCTGCTCATGAATCAGGCGAT
>JBBSFA010000779.1:0-2577 GCA_038239185.1 Elainellales cyanobacterium
GTTCTGAATACAAAAAGAGCAAGTGAGAACAAAGACACAACTCAAATTGGTCATCAGTTAGCTCTAGATTTGGTAAAGACTGGTATCGATAACGTCCTTCAATCTTACCAGCTTCATAATCTAGCAAAAAGCTTTCCATTGCTGCGAGGCGTGCTTGTCCAAGCTCATCTGCATCCTGGAAATTATTCCAGATGTAGCGATGTGAATTCTGCTTCACTTGTGAGATCACAGGTTTGTAAGTTTCTTGAACCCGATGCTTTATCTGTTCGGCAGAAAATTGATAGATTGGATCAACAGAGGTCACTGAATGTCCTAGCGCTATCATTTCGGCATTAAAACTCGCTGGTCCATCTCCACATCCCAGAATTTGGGCTTCTAAATCTGCGTGGGATAGATCAAACATCAACTGATATTCTTCTAAGGTTCTGCCCCAAGGGACAACTTCATTCAGTTTCATGGTTGTTTCGGTAAGAAGTTAAGCAGGATTGTCGATTTGAATGGATGGTTCGCACAATACTGGAAAATTCAACGAGTTTGCAACAAAACAAAAGCGATGTGCTAGCTCGTGCAATTGTTCCGCCTGTTTTCTGTCACTGCCTGGGGCTACGGTCACAACTGGTTTAAGCACGACCTCAGCAAAGCGTCCGCCTCCATCTTCAGTTTCAAGCATCGTGCCAACTGCTTGATCAAGATAGTGAGTCACTACAATAGATGCCTCAGCGCAGAGGTGAAGATACCAGAGCATATGGCAAGCGGATACCGACGCAACTAATAATTCCTCTGGATTATATTTGGTTTTATCTCCGCGAAAAGCGACATCAGACGAGCCTAAAATTGGTGGCTTACCTTCAACAAAAATTTCATGCGATCGCTCATAAGCTCTGTAATTGACTGTGCCTTGTCCCTTATCACCCGTCCACAAAACCTGAGTTTGATAGCGATGGGTCTTACTCATTTGCCACGAACGCTCCCTCGTTAGATCTGGTGGAGACTTATCTTACACCACTCTCGAACCCTGTTAATCCCTTAAAGCCTCGCCCATGCACCCAAAAATCTTTCCCTACCAACAGCCCAAGCGGCAGAAAGCGATCGCACTCCTACCAATTTTACCGATGGGCGATCGGGGAGTTTAACGGGTCGCAGTTCCTCAAACTCCCTCGATCGCCCCTAGCCCTAAACCGATTGATTCTGGCTATAGATCCGGGTTTTGGAGGGGAGCAGCAATCGGGCTGGCAAGTTTTGCAAGTGAGCTGTTAAAAGAGAAACGTTTAGTCTGCGTTCCTGAGCCAAGTTCGCAAATTTCGTTTGGCTTGGGTTTCGCCTTGCTGAGCGCAGTCGCTTAAAAATATGTAGAGTCTCTCTTTAGGTATTTCTGGAAAGCTTAAACTTGTTTCAACTTCTTGATAGTGGTCTGTTTGCAGCCCATAAATCCTTAACGTTTTACCGTTGTAGCGCCAAAATTCAGGAATCTTCATCTCTGCATACAACGCATTTTTATTGATATCGGTATGTGTGATGTCAACTTCCACCACTAGGTCAGGCGGTGGATCGATCGCCAGATCAACCGTTTTTCCTCTAACCAGCGGCTCATTTGCCAGGTAGTAGCATTGATCCGGCTCTGCACCGATCGCCAGTTCTGCTTTGCTCAATGTAGTAGATTGCAGGCTTTTGAGGGTCAGGTTGCGTTCTTCGGTCACAATGTTAATGAACTGATCGATCGCACTACTAGAGTTTTCGTGTGCTTCTAGAGGAGACATGATTTCAAGTGCGCCTTTGTAATACGTGAGCTGAGCCGATCGCTGCTCTCCAAGCGCATTCAGAATCGCCTGATAGGATTCCCAACTCAGGTGGTGTAGCGTAATTCGCTTTTCGGTGAGAGCATTGTGCATAGGGCTGTTGCTGAGTATAGATTGGGGCGATCGTTTTGCTCCAACTTTAGTTTAATCTAAGCTTTTAGGATAAACGCTCCTCGATCGCCTCGCCTCACAACCCGCTTCAAGCATCTGCTCGATCGACAATCGAAGGAGGGTAGCGATCGCAACAGTTAAACATTAGGCAATAACGGTAGACGACGAATCCGAATTCGGCTTGGCTCAACTGTTACGGCTGCACCTTGTTGTAGCTCCTCTTCACATTCAGTAATCACGCTCAACAGTAACTCAGTCAATGCTTTGGCGCGCAACCTTTCAATCCGAATCCGAATCACTGACGGGGCGATCGCTTCATCAAGCGCTAGCAAGGCGTGGAAGTCTGCATCAAGCGTCGCAACAGCTCGCCCCTCTTCTTTGACTCTTTGGATAATCTCTGTATCTTCGGCTTCGGACATCTCAATTTCACCCACATGGATAGTGTCTAGTCCCGAATCGCGCAACAATGCTGCCGCAGACAGTGGTAAACCCTGATCAAGCAACAGTTTCATAGCGATCGGGTAAATCAATGATACGATCATCTAGGTAAGAAGATACATAAATCAAGGCTTGTCGGATATCTTCGTCATCTAGCTCTGGGAATTCTTGACGCAGTTCTGCTCGATCAGAGTAAGTCGCCAGTAGCTCTATCACCCGACGCACGGTAAGA
>JBBSFA010000780.1:0-2576 GCA_038239185.1 Elainellales cyanobacterium
CACCATTGCGCTAGCAGCAACTCGCCTTAAGAAAATAGTGAAGGGGGCGTTGTCGCGATCGGATAGCTACCAAGCAGGTTCCTATCGGGATGCTTACCAGCTCAAACGGCTTGCGCCGGGGCAAGTTGTGCAAATCAACCTGAAATCAAGAACGTTAGATGCCTATTTGCGGCTAGTCGATGCCCGGACTCATAAGGTGCTGCTCTATGGCGAAGACAGCGGGAGCAATAATTTAGGCGCTCGACTCGCATTTACCGCGAAGGCAGGGGTTCAGTATCAATTGCAGGTCAGCAGCTCGCCCCAAACTGACAGCAATTCCGAAAGAAGTTCAACTCTGTTCACGCTTAGCAAAACTGGTAGCTATACGCTGCAATTGCAGAAAATCGCGACCGCCGCCAATTTTAACTTTTTCTATGGGTCAGGCTTGGTCGATGCGTCGGCGGCGGTGTCAAAGGCAATCAGCTTATCGTCGGCTGGTTTGGGAAAGCCTCCCGCAAACAAAGCTTTACTGCAATCGCCAAGCGATGCTTTCCCGCAGAGCGATGCTGATCCGCAAAGCGATCGCTGGCGGCTAGACCTGATCAACGCTCCAAACGCTTGGGCGCAAGGCTATACGGGGCAAGGAATTACAGTCGCCGTGCTGGATGGTGGAGTCGATTACACCCATCCGGATTTGCAGCAAAACATCTGGACAAATCCTAAAGAAATTCCCGGCAACGGCATCGATGACAACCATAACGGCTTTGTGGATGATGTGCATGGCTGGAATTTTATCGAACAGAACAATGACCCAAATGACTCACCCTATGACGGACATGGTACTCATGTTGCAGGCATTATTGCTGCGGCAAACAACGGAGTTGGGGTCACGGGCGTTGCTTACAATGCAAAAATCATGCCCGTTAAGGTGATTGAGGGGGCAGACACTGCCGATGCAAACGTGGCAAACGGCATTCGTTACGCAGTCCAAAATGGCGCAAAGGTGATCAACATCAGCCTGGGGAAAGAGCCAGGTGTCCCAGTCTCCGCGGATCTCCAAACCGCAATGCAGTTTGCTAACCAGGCTGGCGCGGTGATTGTGATCGCCGCAGGCAATCGGCGGCAGAAGATGGGCGCGATCGCCCCAGATAATCCAGCAGATTATGTGGCATCTCAAGGCATTGGCATTGCAGTCGGGTCGATCGACATCAACCACAAACTAGCGATCGACTCCAACCCAGCAGGGATCAATCGCTTGCCCTATGTTGTGGCTCCTGGAGTCGATGTGCGATCGACGGTTCCAGAAAATCGCTATACCACGTACAGCGGCACCTCAATGGCAACTCCTCATGTGGCGGGTGTCGTGGCTTTGATGCTAAGTGCTAACCCGCGTTTAACGCCTGCCCAAGTCAGCGAAATTTTGACGGGAACGAGCGATCGAACCGGGGTAATCCAAGCCCCTTAACCCCACCGCTTTAACTCACGCTAGATTAAGAGGACAACTTCGGTTTTTGTTATGCTGCCAGAAGCAAAGATTTTTCGCCTTTCGGCACTGATTCGGATCACGCTACTGGCGCTGTATGCCGCTCTGACCCTGCCGCTGCCGTTTCTAGCAGCCATGACTCAGGCTCCCGTTCCCCCTTGGCTGCTGGCAGTCGGGCTGGCACTGGGAGCGATCGCCCTCTATGCGGCTCTCTGTGAGCGGGTGATCACTAGCGATCGCGGCATTCAAGTCACTTACCCGACCTGGGTTCCTGGCTTTTTTCGGCAAGGTTGGGCGATCGATTGGGCAGAAATCCAGGCGCTCAAACCTCGCACTACTGGGCAAGGTGGCATCGTCTACTATTTTTTGAGCCAGAGTGGCAAAGCCTATCTGCTGCCGATGCGAATTGCGGGCTTCGCGCAAATGGTGAAAGTAGTTGAAGCTAAAACAGGCATTGACACAACCGATGTTAAACCGTTGGCGCAGCCCTGGATGTATTTGATCCTGTTGGTGCTAACCTTATTTTTGCTGGCGATCGACGGTTGGACGATCGCGACGGTCTTGAGTGCGACAGCCTTGAGTCAGCCCCCGATCTAGCCGATTTTATCTTCCCCATTTCTAATTTTCACCCATGCCTTCTCTTCTCCGTCTCGATCGCGTTGGGCTTCATGCGGCGACTAGCTGGCTGCTGCAAGAGATTTCCTTTGAGGGTAATGGGGGTGATCGGCTGGCGATCGTCGGCGCATCGGGGGCAGGAAAGACCTCGCTGCTGCGACTGTTGAATCGGCTGAGCGAAGCCAGCCAGGGCAAGATTTTTCTGGAAGAACAGGATATCCGCCAGATTCCAGCGGTGAAGCTGCGGCAGCAAGTCATGTTAGTTTCCCAAGAGTCAAAGCTGTTGGGCATGACAGTACAGGTCTCGTTGACCTACCCTTTGACGCTGCAAAATCTGCCGCAGTCTACCATCCAGGAGCGGCTGACCCTCTGGACGGAACGGCTACACATTCCGCAAGAGTGGCTGAACCGCACAGAAGTCCAGCTTTCGGTCGGACAGCGGCAGTGGGTGGCGATCGCGCGTGCCCTAGTCACCCAGCCCAAAATTCTGCTGATGGAC
>JBBSFA010000781.1:0-2571 GCA_038239185.1 Elainellales cyanobacterium
ACAGCTTGGTGACGAAGAAAATTTATCGCTGATCAACGATGTTGTGATCGCAGAATAAACGGAGTTTGAATACTCAGTCATGCCCTTTTTCTCTGTAAGCGCTAGATATGAGAGTGTAGCTCATGAAGGATAGGATTGTGTTTTTGGGATTGTCGCTCTTGCTATATGGAATAGCACTCGCACTGCCTTGCCTGTTGTTTAATGTAGTGCCTATCGCTTCTACAGTGAATTCCACTGACGTTTATGCAATGAAGGGAGCGGAACTGACTATCTTTGGAATTATTGGATTGCTTTTCCTGCAAATTCCAGCGATCGGTTGGTTTGCCAATCCAATTTATGGGCTATGTTGCATATTCTTTATGAGGCAGCAATATAAGTTCTCGGCAATAGCTGGACTCGCTTCAGTAGTCATCGGTTTTGGAGGAACATTATCAGCATTTTGGTTCACGTTACCTGCTGATAGTGGTGGCATCGCTAAATTCACACTGAACCAGCCACTTTTTGGTTTCTGGTTATGGCTTGCGGCTCCTGGCTTACTGGCATTGATTTCTATCTTTCGCCTCGTGAAGATGACCCAACATTCCAAAAAGTTAACTGAAACCTAATATGAAAATAATTCAGCATAGATGCTCATGAAATACTTCACGGCAGCGTTCCTGTTCCTGATCATATACCTTCTCGTCACAGCATTTTGTAGTCTTGTCATCAATGCTGTGTTATTCGGCAAAATGGTTGTCGTTTTTGGGTACAGTCCTGACTGGTATACTTGGATAGCAAACATCCTGGGAATCATAGCTGGCATCTACTCGGCGAAAGCCGCACTGAAGTCGAAACCAAGGAGAGCAAAAACAGCATATAGAGGTTAACTGAAATCTTGCGCCCGCCTCTTCGGTGCGATAGTGTCCCGCCCCGGACTAAAAGTCGGGGCTAGCCTTGTGAAGTCCCCTGAAGGGACTGGGAGAAGGTTTAAGGTATTCAGTCCCTTCAGGGGACTTCGCACTGTTAGACCATGATGTTCAATCACGGGCGGGTGAATGCCAGAAACGAGGGCGTTTTAATCAGGTGCAAGATTTCAGTTAATGAATGAGAGTGCGATCTGCTCCAGCAGATATCTCTTCGAGATAGCAAGGATCATCGAATTTTGAGTATTAAATCATGCCTACTGCAACTGATTTCAAAGACTACTACGCTATTTTAGGAGTTGGCAAAACTGCAACGGCTGAAGAAATCAAACGAGCCTATCGTAAGCTTGCCCGAAAACATCACCCTGACGTGAATCCCGGCAATCCGAAAGCTGAGGAGACATTCAAAGACATCAATGCAGCGAACGAGGTTTTATCCGACCCGGAAACACGCGAAAAGTATGATCAATTTGGGCAGCACTGGAAACAAGCCGGTGACGCTCCTCCCGAAAGAACAACTGCAAATTCAGCAGGATTTGACCCCTCTAGCAACTTTGATCAATACAGCGACTTTGATAGCTTTATCAATGATTTGCTAGGCGGCAGAGCTAGAGCAGGACGATCGCATTCCCGCACCTCGGCTCAACAGCCCGACGATTTTGCTGGATTTCGGAGTCGAGCACCTGCACCGGATACAGAAGCCGCGATCGCGCTCTCGTTCTCAGAAGCCTTTCATGGGATTCAAAAACGGTTGCAGTTGGACGATGAAACCATCAATGTTCGCATTCCCGCAGGGGCTACACCCGGTAGTCGGATTCGGCTGAAAGGGAAGGGTCGCCCTAGCCCTTTTTCGCAACAGCGAGGTGATTTATATCTGACGATCGACCTCTTTCCCCACTCATTTTTTCAGTTTTCAGGTGATAACTTGACCTGCGAAGTTCCCATTCGCCCCGATGAAGCAGTGTTAGGCGCTCAAATTCAAGTGCCCACGCCACAAGGTCGTGTGACCATGAGTGTTCCAAAAGGGGTACGTTCTGGTCAATCGCTGCGGCTGCGAGAAAAAGGATGGAGATTGCCGAAAGGAAGGCGAACGGATTTGATTGTCAAACTTCAGATTATCTCTCCGAAGGAGTTGAGTGAGCTTGAGCAGGATTGCTATGAAAAGATTCGGGCAAACAGCAGTTTTAACCCGCGTTCTGAGATCGAAGAGGTAACACTATGACCGAATTTAGCCTTTCCACAACGGTTGTTTCTCCAGAAGGCGATCAACTTTATACGTTTGAATATGCCGCTTTAGTAACAGAGACTTCCACGATCGTGATTGAACAATTTGTGCAAGTGGGAGTCATTGAACCGATCGGCTCAATGCTGCACTCACGGGAAATTGCGCGCATTGCTCAAATCCTCCGGTTGCGTCGAGATTTAGGACTCAATCTTGTTGGAGCGGCGATGGTTCTAGAGATGGCGCAGGAAATCGCCCAGCTAAAGACGCGGCTTCAAGCATTACAGTCTCCGTTTAATTCCCCTGAGTGAGATCTAGCAGATGCCAACTCGACGACAAGCTATTTTAGCGATCGCTAAGACGACCCCTTGATCAGGTAATCGTTGCATGAATATGAACTCAACCCCAGTTAGAAAAACTGCCATCGGTCGGCATCTTCTGTATTTA
>JBBSFA010000782.1:0-2568 GCA_038239185.1 Elainellales cyanobacterium
CAGAGCTAAAGGGGAAATTTTCATGTTTTTCAGGACTTTAAACTGCAATAGGGCTTTAACCTCTAGACCGTTTTGAGCAAATATCCGAGTTTGAGTCAATATTCGCTCAAATCCAGTCCGCCATTAACCTACCATAGACTTCAAGGACTCTTGCTCTGAGCAGCGCATCAATATACATGCCATATATCACCGTTCGCGGCGTTGATCATTACTACGAGTGGATCGGCAGATCGGATTCTGCCGAAAAGCCATCTCCTGACAAACCCACGCTGGTCTTTATCCACGGCTGGGCAGGCTCAACGCGCTATTGGCAAAGCACCGCTGAGGCCTTTGCTGATGAGTTTGATTGTTTGGTCTACGATCTGCGTGGGTTTGGACGATCGCACCTCCCCCGTCCCATCCCGCCAGAGGTAGCGGCTTTGGGCTATGAACTAGACAGCTACGCCGACGATCTAGCCCTGCTGCTAGAGGGGCTGAATCTGAACCGCGTTTTGCTCAACGCCCACTCCACAGGAGCCTCGATCGCCGTGCTGTTCCTGAATCGCTATCCCGAAAAAGTCGATCGCGCCATTCTCACCTGCAACGGCATTTTTGAATACGACCCAAAGGCGTTTGCCGCCTTTCATCAGTTTGGCGGCTACGTCGTCAAGTTCCGTCCGGCGTGGTTGAGCAAAATTCCCGGCATGGCGCAGTTGTTCATGGCGCGATTTTTGCGGCGATCGATTCCCACGGCGGCAAAGCAAGCCTTCCTGGAAGATTTTTTGGCGGCAGATTATGAAGCCGCGCTGGGAACCCTCTACACCGCCGTGAGCAAAAGAGCCGCTGAAGAAATGCCTGCCGAGTTTGCCCAGCTCACTGTGCCCACGCTGCTGATCTCCGGCGAACGCGACCAGATTATTCCGCCAGAGCTAGGAGTCAAAGCTGCCGTTCTGAACGATCGAATTCAGCATCTTATCATGACTGAAACCGGGCACTTCCCAATGATGGAAGATGCGGAGTTCTATTTGCAGCAAACTCGGCAGTTTTTGCAGATGCCAGCGATCGGCTAATCAACCGAGCTGTAGCGGCTTCCCATACGTCTCGGCAAAGCAGACTTGCTCTAGCGGAAAGCGCCCACCATACTGCTTAAACGGCTCTGCCATATAGCCCAAGCAAACGATGCAGCAAACATCGACAGTCTCCGGAATTTGGAAGGCGGTTTTGACCTGAGCCGTTACGAAACCCTCCATCGGGCAACTGTCCACGCCATAGCTTTTGGCGACAATCATGATATGGGCAACTGCCAGCATCGTATGGCGATTTGTCCAGGTTTCCATCGAGCCAAAGCTGGGATGGTGTTCAAAGAAGGGCGGAATCTGAGAGCGCATGTACTCAGCAAACGGCTCACTCATAGCGTTTTCAGAGTCGCCTAGCTGAATCACCGCCTCAATATTGTCTGGTTGAGCGGCAGATCGATCGCCGCAGCAAATCAGCACAACTGGAGCCTCCCCAATTTGCCGCTGGTCAAACGCGCAAGTCTTCAGGGTGTCGCGGTTCTCTTGATCGCAAAGCACAATCAACCGCCACGGCTGCAAGTTGTACCCAGAGGGCGATCGCGTTCCCAATCGCAAGACTTCTTCCAGAATCGCGGCAGGAATCGGATCAGGGGCAAAGGAACGGGCGGCGCGGCGCTGTTCGATCGCTTCTTTTAGCCCAACTGAGGGATGAAGCTCTACACTGCTCATAAACGGCTCCTAATGGGACAAGCCGTAGTCTTGCAGGCAAACAATCGGCTTGGCTAGCCTCAGAAGGATGATATTTTTGGGTGTTGCTTTCTGTTTACTCCAGCCCTAGCTCCCGCTTGAGCAAACTGATGGACTTGGTGCCGATATAGTTTTCGCAGCAGATGAGCTGAGGGGCGCGGATCAAGTCTTCCCTGGAAGTATTGACGGCGACCTTCACCGCCTGACAGCTCATTTGATCGAAGCTAAACACCGTTTGGGCACTGCGGACGATCGCATTCAGGCGATAGGGATCATTCGGCTGCGCCGTCATCACCAGCAGGTTTTCGCCCCGGAGACTGTGAACAATCACTTCTGCCGCCCGCAGGATTCCGGCGCTGAGGCTGACGAGTCCCAAGCAAGTATCGTTGGGCAGCTTTAGCAGCTTCTGAAATTCCTGGGCATAGTCGTAAATGTCCACGGGGATCACACGCACCGACTTGGGAGAGGCGATCGCTTCGGCAATACCAATGAAGTAGCGGCTGGTGACCACGGTTCCTGATCGCGCCTGATCCAAGACTTCATCCAGCTCTTCCAGAGGAACCAATTGCACGGGAATGTTGAGCGCCTGCTCTAGCTCCTGCACCATCAGTTCGCCTGCGCCGATATCCTGACTGGGCGCAGTAACTAGCACGCGAGCGCTGCACCGTAGCCGCCAGTCAATTTCTGCCAGAAATAATTCTCTGGCTTGGGTAAGAGAGCAGCCCTGCCCCAGCAGATCATCTAAGCCCCGCTGCACTAGCTTATGGGCTTCTGGATGCTGCTGCATGATGGGCGATCGCCCCTTAGCACCGCCGCCTTCGTCACC
>JBBSFA010000783.1:0-2565 GCA_038239185.1 Elainellales cyanobacterium
AGCAGGACAGAAGCCAGAGGGAATGCGGCGGTTTTTGGGATTGGCGTTTGAGCAGCCCGCTTCACTATTAGACTATCTGCCAGCCAATACGCTGGTGGCGATCGATGAGCCAGGGCAGTGTGAAGCCCATAGCGATCGCTGGTTTGAACATGTCGAAGAGAGCTGGCGAGACAGCACAACTGGCATCCAACAAGACCCCCGCCTCAAAATCCATCGGACGTTTACAGAATCCTTAGCCGAAGTTGCGGGGTTCGATCGGCTGTACTTATCGGAATTAGCCGAAGAAGGCAACGGACAGAATCTCGCCACTCGTCCGGTGCCAGCCACCCCTCATCAGTTTGCTCGATTAGCAGAAACGCTGCGTCAGGAGCGCGATCGCGGTTTCTCGATCTGGTTAGCCTCCGCCCAACCGACGCGATCGGTGGCGCTGCTACAAGAACATGACTGTCCGGCTCAGTTTGTGCCCAATCCGCGCGACTATCTGGCGATCGATAAGCTGCAAGTCCAGCATGTGCCCGTTGCGGTCAAGTATTCGGGATTGGCGGAACTAGAGGGCTTTATTTTGCCTACGTTTCGGATCGTGGTTGTCACCGATCGCGAGTTTTTTGGGCAGCATTCTCTGGCTACCCCAGGCTATGTCCGCAAGCGTCGTCGAGCCGCTTCTAAACAGGTTGATCCCAACAAACTAGAGCCAGGAGATTACGTCGTCCACAAAAATCATGGCGTGGGTCGATTTCTTAAGCTAGAGAGTTTGGTGATTAACCAGGAAACTCGTGAGTATCTGGTATTGCAATACGCCGATGGGTTGCTGCGAGTTGCCGCTGATCAGCTCAGTTCGCTGTCTCGCTTTCGGGGGGCAGGCGATCAGGTGCCGCAGCTCAACAAGATGTCGAGCAAAGCTTGGGAGAAAACCAAAAGCAAGGTACAGAAAGCGGTCAAGAAAGTGGCGGTCGATTTGTTGCAGCTTTATGCCCAGCGATCGCAGCAGGAAGGCTTTACCTATCCTCCTGATCAGCCCTGGCAAGAAGAACTAGAGGACTCCTTTCCCTATCAACCGACGACCGATCAGCTCAAAGCCGTCCAGGATGTAAAGCGGGATATGGAAAATCCCCGACCGATGGATCGGCTAGTCTGTGGCGATGTTGGCTTTGGCAAAACTGAGGTTGCGATTCGCGCTGTCTTTAAGGCAGTGACGGCTGGGAAACAGGTAGCATTGCTGGCTCCGACCACCATCCTGACCCAGCAGCACTACCACACCCTAAAGGAACGATTTGCCCCTTATCCCATTCAGGTCGGACTGCTCAACCGCTTTCGCAGTGCTGAAGAACGCAAAAACATTCAGCAGCGTCTGGTTACAGGGGAATTAGATGTCGTTGTCGGTACACATCAACTTTTGGGCAAAGGTGTGGGATTCAAAGACCTGGGACTGCTAGTGGTGGATGAAGAACAGCGATTTGGGGTTAACCAGAAGGAGAAGATTAAATCGCTTAGAACTCAGGTCGATGTGCTGACGCTCAGCGCCACGCCGATTCCCCGGACGCTCTACATGGCGCTCTCTGGTGTACGCGAAATGAGTTTGATTACTACGCCGCCGCCCTCTCGTCGCCCGATCAAAACTCACCTGTCGCCCTTTGACCCAGATATGATCCGAACAGCGATTCGGCAAGAGCTAGACCGGGGTGGACAGATCTTTTATGTCGTGCCACGGGTCGAGGGGATCGAAGAGACGGCCGGTAAGCTGCGGGAAATGATCACGGGTGTGAGACTGGCGATCGCCCACGGTCAAATGCCGGAAAACGAGCTGGAATCAACCATGCTGATCTTTAGCAATGGCGAAGCCGATGTCTTGCTCTGCACCACGATTATTGAATCGGGGCTGGATATTCCTCGTGTCAACACGATTTTGATCGAAGATGCTCAAAAGTTCGGTTTGTCACAGCTTTATCAACTCCGAGGTCGGGTCGGACGGGCAGGCATTCAGGCTCATGCCTGGCTGTTTTACCCCAAACAGAGTCAGCTCACTGATGTGGCCCGACAACGACTCCGCGCCATTCAGGAGTTTACTCAGTTGGGTTCAGGCTATCAGTTGGCGGTGCGAGATATGGAGATCCGGGGGGTCGGTAACTTGCTCGGTGCAGAACAATCGGGGCAGATGGATGCGATCGGCTTTGACCTATATATGGAGATGTTGGAAGAAGCGATTCGCGAAATTCGCGGTCAAGAGATTCCTAAAGTGGACGATACGCAGATCGATCTCAACCTGACGGCATTTATCCCGGCTGACTACATTCCTGATCTCGATCAAAAGATGAGTGCTTATCGGGCTGTGGCTTCAGCTCAGTCAAAGCAGGAGTTGACTCAAATTGCGGCAGATTGGAACGATCGCTATGGCAATGTTCCGACTGCGGCCTTGCAGTTAATTCGCGTGGTCGAACTCAAGCAAATCGCCAAAAAGCTGGGCTTCTCGCGGATCAAACCCGAAGGCAATCAGCATATTGTCTTAGAAACACCAATGGAAGAACCCGCCTGGAATTTGCTCAAAGCGAATTTGCCCAACCATTTACA
>JBBSFA010000784.1:0-2560 GCA_038239185.1 Elainellales cyanobacterium
CACCAAGCCCAAAATGAGGGAAAGCGGCAACAGCAAATTGAGCAGAGAATTCCAGACTCCTGAAAAGAAGCTACCTTCTCGCGGACGAAAGAACTGAAACACGCCAGGAGAACCAAAAAATGGCCTTAATGTCCAGCCTAGCTGACTGCCAACAAAGCCATAGAGCACCAGCCAGAATCGCAAAATGCTTGTACGAATCTTGACGCTCTGATCAGTGTCTTCATCGGCGATCGGTCGCATAATTTGGTACAAAAATGAAACACCTAAAATTCCAGTCAGCCCAAAAATCACCACATTCAGTAACAGAAAGAAATTGTAGTCATTCACCGTGATTGAAAAGAACAGTGTGACGGGGGCAAAACCACACAACAAAATTGAAATCACTGAAACTGCCGTCAACAAATAGGTGAAATGTTGAGCAATACTTTGTTTAGACCCAAACAACACATTAAAAATATACAGGGTTGGCAAACACACTAGCAGCGTAATCAGATATAAAGCTGGTAACTTGATTGCCGATGATAATCCCTGAAGTGGACTGTGAGATGAACCAATGATGGCTCCATAAAGCGCAAAAAAGCAAAAGCTAGAAATCATTAGAGAGGATATCTTGCTCTTTAATCGGACTTCCTGATGAATTTCTGTTAGAAAATCTTTGCGATCGCGGAGTAGAGAAATCACGGTCGAAAAATAGTTCATCACTTTTCCCTCTTACCGATTGAGCATTTTGGATGGCTGACCCCAGACAAAAACCGGGGAGTCTAGTTAGATACACAGTCATCATTCCCAATTACGGTGACAACAGCCCTAAAAACACGAAATTGCTCAAAGAAATTTTGGGGGCTGATACGATCGCAATCAAACCCCCAATGATTTCAATCCAATGGATGTGTCACCAAGCCACAATACCAACAATACGAAACAGACCCCATCTCAATCACATACCTACAGACAAATCTATGCGATCGTGCAACAAATTCCCTATGGACAGATTGCGACCTATGGGCAGATTGCAGCATTAGCCGATCTACCCGGTCAGGCGCGGCTCGTTGGTTATGCCCTCTATCGAGTTGATGGACATTTAGACATCCCCTGGCATCGTGTCATCAATGCCAAAGGTGAAATCTCTACATCTCCCTGGCGAGAAGGGTCAGATGATTTACAGCGATCGCTCCTTGAAGCCGAGGGGGTTCACTTTAACGCAAGCGGACAAATCAATTTGCGAACATATCGCTGGTGTCCACCCCTCGATCCACCCTTAGAATCTCTGCAATCTGAAGACTAATACTTCATGACAGAAATATGGTTCTTACTTTAGGTAATCCCCGTTCTACAACATCCTGAAACCCTAACAATCTCTTGACTGAAATGGGTGGTGAGGTAGTTTTTTATTCCAAGATTTTATGTCAAACTACTGATGACTGCTGTCACTAGAACTGAAGGGCAAAAGCAATGCCAGACTACGCTCAGTTTCAGAAGAAGCCCGTGTCTCAGTCCGTTTCTACTGCCTCTACAGCCACACTGTTTCAGTCTCGTCCATTTAGTGAACCGGCGATCGCCCCGCCTCCTGAAGCAAGCATCCAGACTCGCTCCAACGATGAACGCGACAGCAACGGCAACCCCACCTGGTGGAGTCAGCTTCAGTTTAGTTCATCAACAGCAGTTCAACCCAAGCTCAATATCAGCGCCCCCAAAGACCAGCAGGAACAGGAATCTGAGACTCCCACAGAAATCCTGGGCGATCGCCCAACCGCTCCCGCCACAAATGTGCCGCCAGCCCCGATACAAGCGTCTGGATACAGTAAGGGGGCGAAAGCCCAACCAAATGCCCTGGATATCATGATTGGCAATCTCCAGGCAAAACAGGCAGCCGCATCAGCAAGACCCGTTCAGCCGAAGCTAACGATCGGTCAACCCAACGACCAATACGAACAGGAAGCCGATCGCGTTGCTGATCAGGTGATGAGTATGCCGGATGCTGCGGTTCAGCAACCCGTTCAGCGCGAAGTCAATCCCGAAGAGGAAGAAATCCAAACGAAACCGCTCGCCGCGTCGATCACACCCCTCGTCCAGCGCGAGATCATGCCCGAAGAAGAGGAACCCGTTCAGGCAAAACTGGGTAATTCCATCCAGCACGAGGAAATGCCCGAAGAGGAGGAGATACAGACGAAACCGATCGGCAACTCAATTCAGCGCGAAGAACTTCCCGAAGAAGAACCTGTTCAAGCAAAGGCAGAACCACCGGTTCAGCGCGAAGAACTCCCCGAAGAAGAAGTACAGACGAAGGCAATTAACTCTATTCAACGTGAGGAAATGCCTGAAGAGGAGGTACACACTAAGCCTGCTTTGCAGCGATCGCCCGATGGAAGTGTGCAGGCAGGCAGTTCGATCGAGAGTCGATTGAATAGCAGTAAGGGTGGGGGAAGTCCGCTGTCGGATGAAGTGCGATCGTTTATGGAACCGCGCTTTGGAGCTGACTTCAGCCAGGTGCGAACCCATACGGGCAGCGAAGCCGTACAGATGAACCGAGATTTGAATGCTCAGGCATTTACCCACCAGC
>JBBSFA010000785.1:0-2555 GCA_038239185.1 Elainellales cyanobacterium
AACTCAGGGGCTTTGACAATGAATATTCAAGGAAAAACAGCTCTAGTAACCGGGGCTTCCCGTGGAATTGGGCGATCGATCGCTCTGGAATTTGCCCAGCAGGGTGTGCACCGTTTGATCCTAGTGGCGCGCGATCGCCAACGCTTAGCCGATGTCGCCGCAGAAGTGGAAGGATTTGGGGCAGAAGCGGTGATTCTAGCTTTGGATCTGTCTAACCCGATCGAGACTAGTATTGCGATCGCCCAGACTTGGCGAGATCATGGTCCGATTCATCTGCTCGTAAACTGCGCCGGAGTCGCGCATCAAGTTCCCTTTTTGCAGTCCCGGTTGGCAAATGTGCAGGAAGAGATCTCCACTAATTTGCTAGGCATGTATACGATTACGCGCCTGATTGCCCGCCGCATGGTGGCGCAACGTGAAGGAAAAATCGTCAATGTTTCTAGCCTAATGGGTAAAGTTGCAGCCCCAACGATGGCAACTTACTCAGCCACCAAGTTTGCGATTTTGGGATTTACTCAAGCCTTGCGGGGTGAACTTGCCGGACACAATGTCCAGGTGACTGCTCTGCTGCCCTCGTTGACCGATACAGATATGGTCAAAGACTTGAAGTGGTTTCGCTGGGTAGTTCCCACGACTTCTCGAAGGGTGGCTCAAGCGCTGGTGACTGGGCTGAACCAGGAAACTCCCGAAATTTTAGTCGGGTGGCAAAGCCATTTAGTCCTGTGGTGCAACCGTATCGCTCCTGGACTCCTGGAAAAAGTTTTGCTGCTGGCGGCTCCTTTGCCCAAGTCTAGGCAGGCTAAACGGGGTAATTCTAGAGAGGTGAGGCAAGCTAGCCACTAGAGTCACACACAACCCAAAAGGGTATGCCCTCATCCCCCAGCCCCTTCTCCAAGAGCGGAGAAGGGGAGCAAGAGTGGCTCAAAGTCCCTCTCTCGTTCTGGGAGAGGGATTTAGGGTGAGGGGGTTCGGAAAAGTTGCGCGTCGCATTAAACGACCAGATACTCACGCACCTTATCGCGATGGCGACGCAGACAGCTCAGCGCTTTGTGCTCAATCTGTCGCACCCGTTCGCGGCTGATGCCGAGCTGTTCACCGATCTCTTGCAGGCTTTTGACGCGATCGCTTTCCAGTCCAAATCGCAAAATCATCACTTCTCGCTGTCGCGGCGTTAATTCCTCTAAAAGCTGCCGAACATCTTGGCGCAATGCCTCACCCGCCATGTAATCTTCTGGCGACATTCCATCATCTTTGAGCAAATCAACCAGCTCTGTTTCCTGGTTTTCCCCGACTCGTAGATCCAAAGACAGCGGCTGACGAGACAACAGCAAAAACTCTCTGACTTCAGAAACTTTCAGATCCAAGGCTTGCGCGATCTCAGCAGGGGTCGCATTGCGTCCGAGTCCGAGCGAGAGCTGCCTTTGAATTTTTCTGATTTTGGAAAGCCTTTCGTGAATGTGGCAGGGCAGCCGAATCGTGCGACCTTGCATGGCGATCGCCCGCGTCATGGCTTGACGAATCCACCAATACACATAGGTAGACAGCCGATATCCCTGCTGGGGATCAAATTTTTCGATCCCGCGCTCCAGACCCAAATTCCCTTCCTGGATTAGATCCAAAAACTCAACGTTGCGCTTCTGATATTTCTTGGCGATCGAGACGACTAGCCGCAGGTTTGCCTCGATCATTTTGTGCTTAGCCCGCTGCCCTTTTCGTAAGGTATCATCCAGCGTCTTTTCGTCTAGGCTAGCGCTCTGTGCCCATTCTTCGGCACTCGGTTCGCGATCGAGAGACTGCACCAGCGATCGCCGGGTTTCATACAGACTCATCATCTGCTGAACCTGCTTTCCATAAATGACTTCTTGCTCTCTCGCCAACAAAGGGATACGCCCGATTTCGAGTAAGTAAGTCCGAATCATATCTTTACTGGGCGAAGGTTGAGCAGGTTGCATAGCGTTTTGGGCAGCAGCAGATGAAGTGGGCGGGGATCAGGCTTTGGTGATAAAGCTTAATGATGGAGCGATCGACATTAAAAACCTTGCACCTGTTGTTTAACACATCGTTTAACAAATTCGGAGGATCGGTCGCGTCTATGCTTTCAACCTTACATCCTTTCAACCTTAACGTACTTTCCCCCAATTACTGTGCTAAGCTTTTCACAAGGTTTATTTTCGGCTGTACAATTCGTTTTACAAGCGTTTCTCCGAATCTAACTCTCTACATTCAATCGATTCTGGAGACTTTTCTATGTCAGTTTACGTCGGCAATCTATCCTATGAAGTTACTCAGGACGACCTGACTCAAGCTTTTGCGGAATATGGCACTGTCAAGCGTGTTCAATTGCCCACCGATCGGGAAACAGGTCGTCTGCGCGGGTTTGCTTTTGTTGAAATGGAAACAGAGGCAGAAGAAACGGCAGCGATTGAAGCGCTAGATGGCGCTGAGTGGATGGGTCGCGACCTCAAGGTGAATAAAGCGAAGCCTCGCGAGGAAAGAGGGTCTTCGGGCGGTGGCGGTGGTAGCTGGGGAAATAAAGGTGGTGGTGGTGGTTCTTC
>JBBSFA010000786.1:0-2550 GCA_038239185.1 Elainellales cyanobacterium
TCGCACAGAACCCTTACTAGATGGCGATCCCCGTCATTCTGCGGATAGCTCGAGGACCCAAAACTTACGTGCCATTCGATCTTGTACCTCAATGGCGGTAAAACTTCAACTCCCGCTATCTACGGCGCGATGAGCGATCTTGAACTTCAGCAACGATTCATAGGCTACGGCTATCAAGTCCGTATTGTTGGCAGTCAGAAAAATCATGCTGACAAAGATGCAGCGACTCAAAGCGCGCGCGCTCTAAATGCCTTCTCTTTATGACTCACTCGATTGGGCCTATCGAGAGATTTGCAGCATTCAACAAGCGGCACGTTCAGGGCAGTCGATCGCTCAGCCCAAGATCCCATTCAAGTTCCCTTTGCTGATTGTGCGATCGCCCAAAGACTGGATAGGCATCCAGGAAATTGATGGAGCGTCGATCGAGGAGGATCATCGCTCTTACCCAATTCTTGCTAAGGATGTAAAGACCAATCCGCAACAGTTACAGCTTCTGGAAGATTGGTTACGCTCCTATGCGATTGAAGAATTGTTTGACCCACAGGGTTGCCCGATTCGAGAGATTCTAAACCTTTGCCCCCAAGGTGAGCAACGCATGGGCTGTCAGGCTCACACATCTGAAGGTGTCTCCAAGCCCCTCAATTCACCGAATATCTTTGACTTTGAAATTCCAATTCAAACAAAGTCCTGTTCCCATGAAGAAGAGCATAGCAATATAGAACCTATCGAAAAGTACATCAAAACAGTAATTGAGCAAAATCCGCAAACGTTCCGTATTTTCTGCCCTGACGAGCTAGAGTCGAGCAATTTATCAGCCGTACTAGAAGCAAACCATTGCCATGATCGTGGGTCCATTCAGTCTGATGATTTGCAGGTCAGTTTGAGAAAAGAACGGATGCTTTTGTTTTTCAGCCAGCACACTTGTCAGGGATGGCTTCAGGGCTACCTGCTCACAGGTCGGCACGGGCTTTTTCTCTCTCATGAAGCGGATCTAAACAGCATTATCAGTATGATGAACCAGCACGCCAGGTTCCTGAAACTGTCCAAAACATTCTCGTGGAGATCGCCCGTCGCCTCTCTGAATTATTTAGCAATTTCAACCCCGTGGCGGCAGGAATGCAGTGACTTTTTGCGGCAAAGCTCTAGTTTTATCAATGCTGTGCTGACTCAAAAAGCGGAAATCGTGCGAGTTTATCTACCGCCAGATGTGAACTGTTTGATCGCTACGATGGCGCACTGCTTAAACACGACCGATCGCATGAATCTCATCCTTGCCAGTCCTGATCCAATGCCGCAATGGTTAACGATGGCAGAAGCGATCGCGCACTGTCGGGCAGGTGCCTCAATTTGGCACTGGGCAAGCACCGATGAAGGCATTAATCCCGATGTGGTGCTGGTTGGCATTGGCGATCGTTCCACGCTTGAAGTCATGGCAGCCGCTCACATCTTGCGGGACGAAATACCAGCACTGCGGGTGCGGGTGGTAAATGTCACCAACCTGCGAGTGTTGGAAGAAGACGCGGAAAATTCTCAGCATTTAGACAAGGAAATGTTTGAAGCCTTGTTCACCCGCGATCGCCCGGTCATAATCAACTTTCATGGCACTCTCTCCGTCTTGAAGCAGCTACTTTTTGGTCGTCCAAAGCCTGAACGCTTTCAACTCAATGGCGATCGAGGCGAAGTCATTCCCTCGTTTGCTCAGGATCTGGGTCATGGCACTTCACGCTTTCATTTAATCATCCAGGCGATTCGACTGGCCGCTCCGCAGAATCCGATTGTTGCGGCACGATCGAGTGAGCGAGTGCATTACTACGAGCATGTTTTAGCAGAGCGATATCGTTCGAGCCAGAAATCGGCAGGCGATCGGGCATCACCTAGCTGGTCGTAATGCTGCACTGGGATGAGTTTGAAAAAGATTTAATTCGTGACAGTTCCAATCGCTCAAGAAATTTCAGTTGTAAACTCCTACTTCTTACCGAATATGACAGTTACTACTCCGATCGCGCCCAAAACCCTCACAACAGAAGAACTGCGAAAGATTCATGCTTACTGGCGGGCGGCGAACTATCTTTCGGTTGGTCAGATTTATCTCCTCGACAATCCACTCCTGCATGAACCGCTCAAACTAGAACACATCAAACCTCGACTGCTCGGACATTGGGGCACAACTCCAGGTCTTAACTTTATTTACGCTCATTTCAATCGTGTGATTAAAGCGCAGGAGCTCAATGTTATTTATATTGCAGGTCCAGGTCATGGCGGCCCAGGGATCGTTGCCAACACTTATCTTGAAGGGACTTACAGCGAGGTTTATCCCAACATCTCGCAGGATAGCGAGGGGATGAAGCGGCTTTTCAAACAGTTCTCCTTTCCAGGCGGAATTCCTAGCCACGTTTCCCCTGAAACACCTGGCTCCATCCACGAGGGCGGGGAATTAGGATACTCACTACTTCATGCCTATGGCGCTGCCTTCGACAATCCTGATCTTTTGGTTTGCTGCGTCGTTGGAGATGGAGAAGCTGAAACGGGAGCTTTGGCGACTAGTTGGCA
>JBBSFA010000787.1:0-2535 GCA_038239185.1 Elainellales cyanobacterium
AGCGATCGCCTCTTGCTAAAGCAGTCAGGGCTGAAAAAAGTCGGGGGCGGCTATCTCTTCTATCGCCGGATGCTGATGGAGCACATGGCGCGATCGGAGGAGTAATGGCAGCGGATGAAGTGGATAGCTCGATCCGCCCATATCTTTTCTTATCACCACCTAGGCGTGGTTGCACCGCACGTTTTCGGCAGCGCGGATCAGAGGCAACACTATTACGCAGTAGTCTATTTTTAGCGATTAAGCGCACCGATCGTTTCTTCGCTTCGGTAAAATTACGTTGAAAGTTGTTCCGCGATCGACCGAGGATTCAATCAGAAGTTCACCTTGATGTGCCTCAACAATTCGTTCAACGATCGCTAACCCCAGCCCTGTGCCACAAGCCTTAGTGGTATAAAACGGCTTGGTCAATTTAGGGATATCATCTGGGGGAATGGGATTGCCTTCGTTATGGACTTGAACGCTCACACAATGATTTTGGGTGGTTTCTATCTTCCAAGTGATGATTGTTGCCGCTGCGGCAGCTTCGCAGGCATTGCAAATTAAGTTGATAAAAACCTGCTTGAGTTTATCGCTGTCAATTGAAATGGCGATCGGCTCAGAAGCTGAAATTAACTTAATCTGCCGCTGCACGGCAGCAGGCATTATCTGCAATGTCTCTAGCAGTTCCATTGCCCAATTGTTGAGTTCAATCTCTTCTCGCTGAAGGGTTTGCGGCTTTGCATATAGCAAAATTTCATTGAGTAAATGGCGAAGTCGCTCCGCCTCACTGATTGCCAAACAGAGGCGTTCCTGCGCCGCTGCCGGTAGTTCCATGCGCTTAAAGGAATTCAGCCCCATCCAAACGGTGGTAAGCGGATTACGAATTTCATGGACAATCATTGCCGCTAGCTCTCCCACTTCTGCCAAAGAGGCGATCGCTTTCAGTTTTTCTTGCTGAGCCTGCTGCCGTTCCGTAATATCTTCTGCGATTCCGGCAATCCGATAGACTTTGCCAGCTTCATCGCAAATCGGAAAGGCTTGCTCCCGAATCAGCCGAATGGAACCGTCTGGACGAGTAATGCGGTATTCTTCCTGAAATCGCCCCGCTGTGGCATGATTAAATGCCGTTTCTACGCGCGCGCGATCGTCAGGATGAATTGTTTCCCAGCAGTGCGGATGAGCATACCAGTATTCACGCGGCTGTTGCCAAATCGCCTCAAACGCAGAGTTAATATAAATCGGTTTATCCCCTTCAGCGTAGAGCCAAATAACCTGGCTCATATTTTCTGCGATCTGTCCTAGCTGTTCTTCGGTTTGGCGGAGTTGTTCCTCAACTTGTTTTCGCTCATTAATCTCCGCTTGTAACTTCTGATTCATTACTTGCAGTTCATTAGTGCGGTCTGCGACTCGACTTTCTAGTTCGCGATTCGCATCTAAAAGTTGAGATTGAGCCGATCGTAACTCGATCGTGCGTTTGATGACTTCTGCTTCCAACGCCTCGTTAAACTGCTGCTGCTGCTGATAAAGCTGATAGTTGTCGATCGCTGTTGCAGCCCGTTCCGCAAAAATTTCAGCGAGCTGCACTTCTTCGGGCGTAAAACAGCGCGGCTGATGATTGAAAGAACAAATCGTGCCAATCACCTCTCCGTTAGGCATTCGTAACGGCACTCCTAGATAAGAGCGGTAGCCGTCTGGCGGAGTGCCATATTCGGTTGAAAGGGCAGCATCTTCAACGACGATCGAGCAGCCCTGCTTCACCACCGTTCCGGTCAAAGAACCATGCAGATCGTAAACCTGATCTAGGTCTTCCATCTCAATGCTGCTGGCTAAAACCCGCTCAAATCCATCTCGGCAAAGCGTCACGACAGACCATTCCAAGCCAATTAGCCCACTCACCGCTTGAGCAATTTCCTGCAAATATCGGCTGAGTTCGCCGGTTTGATAGCTCAGAGAGGACAGGACTTCTAATATACGCCAATCCTGCGGGTTTTGAGCAGCATTTGAAGCCATATGCGGCAGTTCCTTTTGCGCTTATCAGTCAAGTTCAGTCGATCCCGACCTTTCCTCAATATTTTTAACAAAATCGTAACAGGCGATCGGCTAAGCCCCAGTTACAAAATTATAAGCTCCAATGCCGCGAAGCCTGCTACTGAAGCGGAAGTTTCTCTAGATAGACCAGCTTTTTGGTTCTCTTAGGCATTCCTTCACGTTCTCTTAGGATTTTGTCAGATTTTCTTCAGAGGATTCTCAGGAAGCCAGCGCATTCTAATAGGCACAGCGCAACTGACGCTGACTTTACCCAATTTGATTAGGAGCAGTTCTATGAAACGTCTTATTTTGAGCGGTCTTTCGTTACTGTTGGTTTCTAGCGCAATCGTGCCTGCGGTACAGGCTCAATCGACTTCGACGATCGCCCCTGTCCTGCAAGCTCAGGCAACTCCTGCTGCCCCACCAGAGAATGCGGAGATGTTGGGCATGGCAGTGACCCCCGTCAATCTAGTGTTTCTTGCCTATCAGGGGTTCTTTGAGTCAGAAGGCATTCCCAAGTTCAACTCA
>JBBSFA010000788.1:0-2533 GCA_038239185.1 Elainellales cyanobacterium
ACAGTCTGGCAGAGTAGCGGGCTGCTGCTGGGTGGCGCGATCGCTTTTCTGACGGTGGAGTGGTTTGGGCGCAAGCTGGGAGGCTATACGGGCGATAGCTATGGGGCGGTTGTAGAGTGGACAGAAGCGCTGCTCTTGGTTGGGCTGACCGCCTTCCGGTTCAGCCTTTAGGTTTCTGTCTTTTCCCCTTCTTGCTATGCTGGAAGAAGATTTGCTTTACGGAACTTAACGGTTTGCGTTATGAAATGTATTATTAACCGTCGGGCACAGTTCTCGGCAAGTCATCGCTACTGGTTGCCAGAGCTGAGCGAGGCGGAGAACCGCGAAAAGTTTGGGCTGTGCGCCTGTGCGCCAGGGCATGGGCACAACTATGTGCTGTATGTCTCAATGGCGGGGGATTTGGACGAGTACGGCATGGTTTTAAACCTGTCGGATGTGAAGCAGGTGATCAAGCAAAAAGTGACGAGTCAGCTTGATTTTTCCTATCTCAATGAGGCTTGGCAAGAGTTCCAGCAGACTCTGCCTACTACTGAAAATATGGCGCGAGCGATCTGGCAGCGGCTCGCCGGAGATTTGCCGATGGTGCGGATTCAACTATTTGAGCATCCCGAACTTTGGGCTGAATACGAGGGAAATGGTATGGAAGCATTTTTGACGGTTAGCACTCACTTTAGCGCGGCGCATCGGCTCGCCCGCCCGGATCTGACGCTTGAGCAAAACTCTGAGATCTATGGAAAGTGCGCTCGTGTGAATGGGCACGGACATAACTATCACTTGGAAGTCACTGTCAAAGGCGAAATCGATCCTCGGACGGGGATGCTTGCCGATTTGGTTGCCGTTCAGAATGCGATCGACACTTACGTCGTGGAGCCGTTTGATCACACTTTCTTGAACAAAGATATCCCTTACTTTGAGCAAGTCGTCCCCACGGCAGAAAATATCGCCGTTCACATCCGCGATTTGCTGCGCGATCCAATTCGCGCCACGGGTGCAGCCCTGCATAAGGTGAAGCTGATCGAAAGCCCCAACAATTCTTGCGAAGTGTACTGCACCGAAGAGGCTGCGATCGCCACTCCAAAACAGATTCAAACAGCCGTTCTAGTCTGAGGAGACACCGCGTGGAGCAAGAAACCGCATCCTTGCCGCAGCACCTAGAGTGCTGGCAGGAAACGCTGCACTGGCAGCCCACTCTGCTCCAGCAGCAGCAATTTCAGCACCTTTATGCCCAAACCTTGCAGGGCAATCGCCAACTCAACCTGACGCGAATCACCGAGCCAGAGGCATTTTGGGAAAAGCATCTGTGGGATTCGCTCAGCGGCATTAAGCCCTGGCTTCCCGCGAGATCGATAGAAACACCAGAGAGCATTCTTGAAGTGCTGCCGCCCAACCTCTCCCCGACCTTACCCTCGACCTTGCCGTCCAACTGTCGATCGATCGACATTGGTACAGGTGCAGGGTTTCCGGGTCTGCCGATCGCTTTGGTTCAGCCCAGTTGGACGGTGACTTTGCTTGACTCGACGCGCAAAAAAATGGCATTCGTGGAGATGATGCTGGCAGAGCTGGAAATTAAGAATGCCAAGACTTTGAGCGATCGCGTGGAGCAAGCCGCCTATCATCCTCGCCATCGAGCTGCCTACGATTTGGCAACCTTGCGGGCGGTTGCGGCTGCCTCTGCCTGCGCCGAGTATGCGCTGCCCTTGCTGAAGGTCGGCGGAATTGCCGTGCTGTATCGCGGGCAGTGGACGGAGGAAGAAGCGATCGCACTGGAGGCGACTTTGCAGGTGCTGGGGGGAAGATTAGTAGCCGTGGAAGCCTTTAAGACCCCGATCAGTCAGGGCGATCGGCACTGTTTATATCTCACGAAAGAAAAGCCGACTTCCCCTGAATTTCCGCGCCCGACTGGAATTCCAACTCGTGTGCCGCTGGCTTAATTTCAGGTCGTTCATTCGCCGTATCCTGTGGTACGCTACTGCGAAACAACAATTTCGGAGGGGCGGATGGGACTGCGAGTCGGGCTACTATTTGGTGGATGTTCTGGAGAGCATGAAGTGTCGATTAGCTCAGCCAGAGCGATCGCCCGTGCCCTCAGCAGCGATCAAAATGCCGAGCAATATCAGCTCATGCCCATTTACATCCAGAAAAATGGGCAGTGGCAAATTGGCGAGGTGGCGCAACAGGTGCTTGCCGCAGGGGTTGCCGCTGCTCCGCTGGAAGCCGCTGCGATCGATGCCCCCGCGGCACTGCCTTTACCAGCTACCACCGAGATCCAAGTCAGCAGCGTAGAGCGTCTACAGCGCTGGCAGCCGCCCGTCCAAGTGGCAGAAGTCGATGTCTGGTTTCCCATTTTGCATGGCCCTAACGGCGAAGACGGCACGGTACAAGGATTGCTCAAGCTGATGCAGCTTCCTTTTGTCGGTTCTGGGGTGCTGGGTTCTGCCTTGGGCATGGACAAAATTGCCATGAAGATGGCATTTGCTCAAGCGGGCTTGGCGCAGGTGAAATACATTCCGGTCAGCCGCGCCGAAGTTTGGTC
>JBBSFA010000789.1:0-2531 GCA_038239185.1 Elainellales cyanobacterium
AAAAGCTTTTGCGAATAAAATCCCATTGAGTTCTCTTGTTAATGAACTAAAGCATGATTACTACTCGCGATCGCTCTACTCAACTTCGAGTCGATCGATGATCTGACTGCATCCGCCCTGCTAACATGATACAGATGTTGTCTCTCATGGTGCAAATGGCGATCGATCACGATCAAAACTTCAAAGAACTCATCTCCACTTTTTTTCTGGAATTTCTAGAATTGTTTCTGCCAGAGATTGCCAGCACGATCGACCCTAATTCTGTGACTTTCCTGCAACAGGAATATTTTGCTGATTTAGTCGAAGGAGAAGAGAAAATTATTGACCTGTTGGTGGAAGTTAAGCAGGCAGGGCGAGAGACAACAGTTTTGGTGCATATCGAAGCACAGGCATCCAGTCAAGCCAACTTTAATCGGCGGATGTTTTATTATTTTGCCCGATTGCATCAGCGGTATGTCAAGGATATCTATCCGATCGTAGTCTTTTCCTTCGATGAACCCGATCGCGCTGAAGAGAATACCTTCCGAGTAGAGTTTCCGACGCGCAAGGTGCTGGAGTTTAGTTTTGAGTCGATCCAACTGAATCGGCTGAACTGGCGAGATTGCGTCGATCGATCGAATCCGGTAGCAGCAGCCCTGATGAGCAAGATGAAAATTGCTCAAAAAGACCGCGCCAATGTCAAGGTTGAGTGTTTGCGCTTGTTGGTAACCCTAAAGCCAGATCCCGCGAAGACTCGTCTGATCTCGAAGTTTGTAGACACATATCTCCGGCTTGATAACCAGGAAGAACAGATGTTTCAGGCTGAAATTGATAAACTTGAGTCAAGCCGAAAGGAGGAAATTATGCAAGTTACGACGAGTTGGGAAGAAAAAGGGCAGCGATCGGTTGTCATTATTCAGCTAGAGCAAAAGCTCGGAAAACTGTCTAAACAACTAGACGACGCTATCTCAGCTCTGTCTGCTAAACAACTCGAAGCACTCGCGATCGCCCTACTCAACTTCGAGTCGATCGATGATCTGGTGGTTTGGTTGGCAAATTGCGGGTAAGAGCGATCGGGTCAACCTCACCCCTTAGTCGGCACTGACATAGCCCAAGTCTGAAAAATACTTAAGACCTCGGAAAGATTCTTTGATCCACAAGCCGCTGTGAAGTGATTTGATTCAACTTTACCCTACCATATTGCCCTACTCTGCTTCCTAGAGATCAAGCCATGACGCAAACCCCTTTTGACCAGATGTCGAAGCAATATCTGGAGGAGTTTCTAGCCCCGTTTGGCAGAATAGAGCGGCAGTATGAAATTCCCGGTGAGGCAAAGTTTGTCGATGTCTGGTTCATTCCCAATCCAGAAGCAGTTCAGAATCAAGATTTGGGACTGTTAGGGCGGATGATGCAACGCTCCTGTTTGTTGGAGCCTTACCGGAATGCCCCTAGCCGAACGGAAATGAGGGTTTCGGTGATGAAACTGATCTGGGTGCAGGAAGAGGAACGGCGCAAAGCTCAAAAACAAGAGCTGGCTGAAGCGGAACTGCCCCGACTCTGGATTTTGGCGGCTACGACCTCCAATTCGCTGCTCCAAGCTGCCAATGGCGTGATCAAACCCGACTGGATGCCGGGAGTGTACTTCACTGCCGATATTTTCAAGACGGCGATCGTGGCGATCGATGAACTCCCCGAAACCGAGGAAACACTGTGGCTGAGGATTTTGGGACGGGGTGCAACTCAGGAACGGGCAATTCGGGAGGTGTTGGCGCTGTCCCCATCCCATCCCAAGCGCAACATAGCTTTGAGGCTGTTGGCAGATTGGAAAGTTAGAATTGATTTGGGTGAACTGATGGATTTCGCGGCACAGGAGGAACTAATGGCACTGTCTGAAGCTTTTTTGGCATGGGAACAGGAGACGCAAAGTCAAGGTCAGATCCAAGGTCAGATCCAAGGTCAGATCCAGGGTCAGATCCAAGGTCAGCGATCGCTTATCCTGCGCCAATTGCAACGGCGACTCGGAGAGATCCCCGATCGGGCGATCGATCGCATTAACACCTTTCTCATTGATCAACTGGAATCGCTCGGTGAGGCGTTGTTAGATTTTGAGTCGATCGATGATCTGGCAGCTTGGCTAGAAAGTCACGGGTAGGAGCGATCGAACAACAGGTTATATATTTTTTAGACGCTTGTGACTCCTTCTAGGGCTTCGTCGGTTGTTTCATACAGCGATCGAAGCTGCTGTAATTTTTGCTCATCCGCATCCCAGAAGCCGCGACCATTTGCTTCCAGCATTCTGCCAATGATGTTGCGAAACGCCTCTGGATTCGACTGGCGCAGTTTTTCAGCGATCGCGCCATCCAGCGCATAGGTGTCCGCCGCTTGATCGTAAACCCAGTTGTCCTGAAAATCGGCTGTACCCGCCCAGCCGATCAGCGCAGTCATCCGCTGAGAAATTTCGTAAGCGCCGCCTGAGCCTTGATCGACCATTGCCTCTGCCCATTTGGGGTTCAGCAATTTAGTCCGATACTCCATCCGCAGCAGATCTTCGA
>JBBSFA010000790.1:0-2516 GCA_038239185.1 Elainellales cyanobacterium
GCAGTTCGCTATCGGCTGCTGGAATTGCCGATTTCTTTACGCGCCCAAGCCTTGATTAGCGATCGCACGGCGATCGTGCCCACGGTTTCCTATGATCTGCCGCTCAACTGGCAAACCGATGCTTACCTTGGGGCAGGAGTCTCTTTCCCAACTGGCAACGGCAATACGGCTTCTCCAGTGGGTGAAAAAACTAGCTTTGTATTGCAGCCCGGTATCGACTACAGTTTCCCCAATGGCAATGTCGTCCTATTTGGCAACGCAATTATCGCCTTTGATGCCTATCGCAATAGCGGCGGGACTGCAACATCGGTTCAGGGCGGTTTGGGTGTGAGATTCTAGTGGGTCTGCTGGCGATCGCTGAAGGCTACGGTTACTAATGGATTGATTCGCATGACACCCAAAATCTAGATGCGTGATTTCCCATTGACCTCAAACTCAGCGTAAAATTCAGATTGGTCTAAAGTACAGCTTGGGTCTGTGGGCATGACATCAGCTTAGATCAAGGGCAAATTCAGCAGATCATAGATTTGTTGCATAAGCTCACCAAAGAGTGGTGCAATGATATTTACTACTTAATTGCAGTCTTGGCTACAGGGCGATCGCAATTTAACCACGGGGGCGTGGCGGAATGGTAGACGCTGCGGACTTAAAATCCGTTGACCTTGTAAGTCGTGAGGGTTCAAGTCCCTCCGCCCCCATAAAAATTGACTGTTGCTGTGAATCGCTAAAGTGCCTGTCAGTTGGAATTCTGGGAGGGCTGGTTTGCTGACTCTTGCCGTTCCGGCGATCGTCATAGCTTCCCTTAGCTTCGTGCCGATCGCTTTGTGCGGGAAAGCCAATCCGCATCGGTCATGTCGTCCTCATCAAAGCAAACGACTACGGCTTTGGGTAAGCCTGTGAGCCGCCCTAGCTTTTGCCCGTAGTGTTCTGCTTCGTTGCGAGAGTGAAAGCGATCGAGGAGCTTTCGTCCTTCGACTGAGTAAAACCAAACTGTCCACATGATGAATCTTGTTGTAAAGGTTCTATGAGGACTATACATCCTATGACAGCCATTGACAGCCATAAGTGTCTAAAGGCTGGCAAACGCTGTTATCATGCGACTACTGCTGTTTCTTGATACAATTTGATGCGAGATGTAAAGATGGTTGAAGAGTTGGCGCGACGTGGCGAAAGGGTTTCTGTTCAGTTTGATGACGAAGCTCTGTTGAAACGAGTTGAGGAGATGGCGGGGGTGGAAGAACGCCCTATTTCTCGTCAGGTTTTGTTGTTGGTAAAATCTGCGATCGAGTTGATCGATGAGCAAGGCTTTCATCTGGTGAATGGAAAACTCAGACGCGGAACCTTTGAACTGCTAGATACCGATGAGGCGATCGAGAAGCAGCAGGAGGGTAAGCCATGACGAACCCTCGCTATGACCCGGATGAGGATGTGTCGCGGCATGCGGCGGCTGATGAGGAAGTGTGCTCAGATGGCGCAGAAATATGGCTGGCAGTTGGTTGACGTTGAGCCAATCAGTGATCCAGTTTTCGATGTTGATTGTGTTTTTGAGGGTGAGACAGAGTTTCCAAAATCCTATTACGACACTGATCAGGAGGATGGCTAATGCGAAAGCATATTATTTTTAGAGCTGAACCCAAGGCTGAGGGCTGGAAGGATCGAAAATACGCTCATACTGGTTCTTTGACTCGCACAATAGCGGAACATTTTGATTGTTCTGATAAGCCTCTGGTGCAGGTTGGCTATCGTCTGCCTGAGTTTATTCGGGTTGAGCAGTTCGCTAAGCTTGCTCAGGAAAAGACGCATCACCGCAAGAGTGATTGGGAGGTTGTCCGAGTTGAAACCTATACGCCTGATATTCCAATGGGTGAGTTTGACATGATTGTGATCTGCACTTGCCGCTATAACCCAATCAATGCGCCACTGAAACCGATGCCCGATCGCCAAGTGTCGATCGCTTCGTTTGGGGGTGATCAGGAAGCTTATGACAAGTGGCTGGAGTCGCAGAAGAATAAGCAGCCTGCGGAAGTATGAGACTGTTTGTCTGCAATGCTGTAAGCCTCGGTTTGTGCCGGGGCTTTTGCTTTAGGGTGGGGCAACTGATTCTGACTCAAAATCATGCCTACCTCTGAGGAATCAAGGCTCGATCGCATTGAGCAAGGATTTATGGCTCGATAATTCATTTGAATCTCAGAAAGCTGACTGTCTGAGATTCCCTTTATTTATCTTTTTTCTGTTCTTAACCATCCCAAAACTCTATTTTCGTTTATTCTGGAAACATTTTTCTCCAGTCAGTTGAGACACGACGATCGCAACCGTCTCAAGCGCGTCACCGATGCAGCAGCAGATTGGCAAACCCCAAAAAAGCAATTAGCGCTTTGCAGGCAACTGAGGCTAGACTCTTGGGTGTTACCTTGTTATGGCTCAACCGCATAGCAGCACGTTTCCCTGGAATTTATGACACAGAGTATCTTCACTGACATGGCTGAGGTTTACCCAGACAAAAAAATTCTCATTAC
>JBBSFA010000791.1:0-2510 GCA_038239185.1 Elainellales cyanobacterium
CACATCTCAAGCGATCGCAGCCTCTCTCCAGCCTGAAACAAGGCTAGCCCAAGCGGCTAACCCGACCAGTTTTCCATTGCCTAGTGCCGTTCCGAGCGGAACCACAGTCAAGGTGGATGGCTCACAAAGTATGACCGTGATCAACGAAGCCTTGAAAAAAGGCTTTGAGGAACAGTTTTCTGGAACAAAGGTCGATTTGGCTGCTAGCAGCACAGACGAAGCGCTGAAATCCTTGCTGGACGGCAAAATTGACCTTGCTGCGATCGGACGACCGCTGAATGCCGAAGAAAAAGCGCAGGGATTGAAGGAAACGCCGATCGGTCGGGAAAAGATTGCGATTATTGTCGGTTCAGAGAATCCCTTTAGCGGAGATTTAACCTTCGAGAAGTTTGCCAAAATCTTTCGGGGTGAGATTACAGATTGGTCGGAGCTAGGTGGCGCACCGGGGGCAATTCGCTTCATCGATCGCCCCGAATCTAGCGACACTCGCCTGTCGCTGAGCCGCTACAAAGTCTTTCAGGCTGCTCCTTTTCAAGATGGGAGTACGGCAACCCAATCGGCAAAGGATGATACCGCAACCGTGATTGACCAATTGGGCAAAGATGGCATTAGCTATGCGATCGTCAGTCAGGTTGCAAACCAGAGCGCCGTCAAAATTGTGCCGATGCATCGGACGCTGCCCGACAATCCCGCCTACCCTTATTCGCAGCCCCGCAGCTACGTCTACAAAGGGGAAGCCAGCCCTGCGATCGCAGCTTTTCTGGGATTTGCTGATTCTGAACCCGGACAGGCAGCCGTCCGAGATGTCAAGCTCTCTGAAGGTGCGGCGGCAGCAGGATTAGCGGCAGCTTCTACCTCGCCCAGCGCTGCCTCGCCTACTGCACTATCCACGACCTCACCCGAAGCGGCTTCGCCAGGTGTTGCGGCTAGCACTGCTGCCGTTGCCTCTCCTAGCGTTTCTCCCGATGCCGCCGCTGGTATATCTCCTAGCGCTTCCCCCAGCGATACGGCGCTTGTCCCTAGCGCGGGTGACTCTACTGGCGATCGATCTGGGTTCCCAGGTTGGTTGGGCTGGCTGCTGCTGCCGCTGATTGCAGGCGGAATCTGGTGGTTGGCTAAGCGCGGATCGGGTGCGCCTGCTGCCGTGCCGCCTGCTACTGTGCCGCCTGCTGCTGCGCTGCCCATTGGCGCTGGTGCAGTTGCAACTGGAGCCGCGATCGCGGGAGCAACTGCTTTAGGAGTGGCGGCGGCTCGTCCAGTTGCCGATAGCCGGATTATCTTGACTCCTCGCGACTCGCAGAATGCCTATGCTTACTGGGAAACCCCAGATTCGCACAAAGCTTCTCTCCGCGACCAAGGCGGGCGCGATTTAAAGCTGCGCGTTACGGATGTCACCGACACAGATGCCAATGCGCCGATATCTAGCGCCCAGGAGTTTGACGTAAGCGAAACCGAGCGCGATTTGCATGTCCCTATTCCCCAAGCCGATCGCGACTATATGGCTCAGATTGGCTACAAAAAACCGAATGGTGAGTGGCTGGAGTTGGCGCGATCGAATGCGGTTCGAGTCCCTAGCGCAGCGGTCGCAGGAGAGCCTAACGTCGGTGGGCTGAACGTCGGTGGACTGAATGTCGGGGGGCTGGACGTAGGGGGGCTGGGTTTGGCAGCCGGAGCAACTGCCTTAGCTGCTGGAGCTACAGCCGCAGGACTTGCAGCCGCCGGAGCCTCAGAGCGCTTGCTCGATCGCGACACTGTGGTAGACGACAGCCGCTTGATCCTGGCTACCCGCACCCCGGAGACTGCTTATGCCTACTGGGAAACTCCGGCTGCCAGCAAAGCTGCGCTGCAAACCCAAGGCGGACAGAAATTCCAGCTACGGCTCTATGACACGACAAATCTAGAACTGGACGAGCAGCCTGCTCATAGCGTTCAAACCTTTAATCTGAGCGACGGCGATCGAGATTTACACGTTACTCTGCCTCAAGCCGATCGTGACTACACCGCCGAGATTGGCTACGAAACAACGGATGGGCACTGGTTGAAACTGGCTCGATCGAACGAGCTACGAATTGCGGCTGAGTTGGGCAACGTAGCTGAACCCGGCTTAGGAACGGCGGGAATGGCGGCGATCGGTGGGATGACTGCGATCGGGGCGGCAGGGGCGGCAAATTCTTTCACCCCAACGACAATCCCCGAAACTCCTACGGTGATTCAGCCTGCCACGACGATCCAGCCTGCCACGACGATCCAGACTCCTACGACAATCCAGGCTCCTACTGCCGTTCCAGCACTAGGACGATGCTCTGTAAAAACTTTGACGGTGAACCGCCGTCGAAATTGCTTTTTGCTAGAGCCTGAGCAAATTCAGCAATTGCAATCCACTGCCGTCTCCCAAATTCTGGAGCCTGGGAGGTACTTGGTGCGGATCAAAAACGGTGGGTTTGGCAATCTGACGATGATTCAGGGCGAACCGATCGCCCTGCTCTGGATTTATGGCGGCACGGTAGTCA
>JBBSFA010000792.1:0-2509 GCA_038239185.1 Elainellales cyanobacterium
AGCACCCATTCGATCTGGTTGACGAAAAGATGGCTGATTGCAATGCGGGTGCAGTCGGCTGGAGTGCCATCGATCGCAATCTCGGCGGACGATCGCGGCTCCACTGCAATCGAGTGGGTCGTGGTGACTTGATGTCCGCAGCCGGAGTGATGGTGTTTGGGCGCAACGATCGCAGAATGCTCTGGCGCTAAATTTGGTGAGATCTGCTGGAAAGCCTGTTGCAGCGATCGCAGTCCCGGCGCATCAATTCCATCATCGTTGGTCAAAATTAGAGTCATTCTGGAATTCCCTGTACAAAATCAAAGAGCTGATGTGCCATCTCTAGCTTGCTGCAAGGGTCAAGCGTTTGTTGCCGCCCTGCCTTGTCTAGAAAAACTGCCTGATTTTGGTCGCTGCCAAAGCCGCTATCGGGTAGATCAATCGGATTGGCGACGATCGCATCAAGCTGCTTCTGGTGCAGTTTTTCCAACGCAGGCGGCACAATATCACCCGTCTGCGCCGCAAAGCCAATCAAACGCTGCGTCGGCTGCTTTCGCTGACCCAAATCCGCCACGATATCGGGAACGATCGCTAGCGGTAGAGCCGTCGGCAGCGATCGCTTGGGCAGCTTTTCAGCGGAGGTTTCGACCGATCGGACATCGGCTACGGCTGCTGCCATCACAATCCAGTCGGCTACCGCGAAGTGATTCAGCATTGCCTGCTGCATTTCAGCGGCACTGACGATCGGCACCATCTGCACGTTCTGCAAGAGCGCCAGCAAGCTTGCCTGCATTGGCGCATGTACCAGGGTGACGATCGCTCCCCGATGCGCAGCGGCTAGTGCTAACGCCACCCCCATTTTGCCCGTCGCCGGATTGCCGATAAAGCGGACGGGATCGACGTGTTCGCGAGTGCCACCTGCGCTAATCAGAATATGCTTGCCTGCTAGATCGCGTTTGCCGTGGGTGTAGAGCAGCGATCGAATTTGCGCCACAATTTCTTCGGGTTCTGCCATTCGTCCTGCGCCGACGCGATCGCAGGCCAAAACGCCCTGGCTGGGATTGAGTGTGTGATAGCGTGGATCGCTCAGCACTAGCCGCCAGTTGTATTGCAGGATCTGCTGCTGCCACATGTCTGTATTCATCGCTGGAGCCAGCAGCAGCGGACAAGTGGAAGCCAACACGGTGTTGGTCAGCAAATTATCCGCTAGACCATGCGCCAGTTTTGCCAGCGTGTTTGCAGTCAGCGGCGCAATCACAAAGATCTCTGCCCATTCGCCCAGTTCAATGTGCAGGGGATGGCTTGGCGCTTCTGCATCCACCCCTGAACTGGCGAGGCTCCAGAAGTCGCGATCAGTGTAGGCAGCATGGCGGCTCAGGGTCGCAAAGGTCAGGGGCGTGACAAACGCTTGCGCCTGCTCGGTCAGGATAACCCGCACGGACGCGCCCGCTTTCGCCAGCGTAGATGCCACCTCGCAGACCTTATAGGCAGCAATGCCACCGCTTACGCCGATCAGAATGCGTTTTCCGTTCAGCAAAAGCACTACTCCACTTACAGGTTGTTAGACCTTTTAAAAGGCAAATCAGCGTTCATTGACTCTATCTCTTGCGCTTCCATCCCATTCACCTCGGTAATATACCGCTGTAGGACTTGTGACAGACGATTTTCGTAGAAGCGATGCAGAGAATAATTTGCCGTGGCAGGAAATCCGCGCCGCTTTTTGTGCCGTCCTCCTGCGCCTGGATCAAACGTTTGAAGGTTATGCGCGATCGCCCATTCGATCGGGCTGTAGTAGCAGGTATCAAAGTGCAGATTGTCGAAATCCTGAAACGCGCCCCAGTAGCGTCCATAGAGCTGATCGCCCTTCGTCAGACAAAAAGACATGCCGATCGGCTGGGGTTGATCTTCGGAATAGACGGCAAACATGACTACCCGGTGGGCATAGGTGGGATAGAGCTGCTCAAAAAACTCCGGGGTGAGATACTTGCTGCCCCACCAGCCAAACTTATCGCAGGTGTCGCAGTAAAAGGCATAGACCAACGACATCATCGGCGGAGCAAGCTGTTCTCCCGTCAGTGCCTCCACCCGCAGCCCCGCCTGCCCGACCGCCTTGCGTTCCCGCTTGATGTTGCGGCGCTGGTTGGCATTGAAGGCATTGAGATAGTCGTCAAACGTGCTGAAGTTTTGATTGTTCCAGATATAGCTGTGGTGCATCCAGCTTTGGAACCCGTGTTTTTCCATACGCGATCGCCACTCCGGCTCGGCATAGAGAAAATGACAGCCAGAAATGTGGTTGCGGGCGCAGAACTGGTCGATCGCCTTGATCAGAACGGCGGTAAGTTCATCTTCATCTTCGGCGGGGTCAATCAAAAAACGATAGCCTTCCACCGGAGTCACAGGCGACATGCCCAATAGCTTTGGGTAGTATTCGACTCCCAGGCGATAGGCTAGATCTGCCCACTGGTGGTCAAAAACAAACTCGCCCTGGCTATGTCCTTTCAGATAGAGGGGCGCTGCCGCAATTAGGGCT
>JBBSFA010000793.1:0-2508 GCA_038239185.1 Elainellales cyanobacterium
GCGCTGATGCCGGAAAGGAAATGGGCGTTTACCTCGACTACATCTGCTCTGGCTTGAGCTAGTAGCCACTGAGGGCTAAGGACTAGGAGCTGAATCACATTTCAGAGCTTAGAACTTAAACTCGCAGGTTTTTGGGTCTGGGCGGTTCGGTATGAGTTCTAGGAGGTCAACGGCAGTATGAACAATGCTCGCTGTGACGGTTTAGGATTGATGCTGGACTCCCAGACTTAAAGTAAGTAACGTTTAGAGTCAGCAAGACGTAGAGTCAGCAAGACGAAAGCCAGCAATGGCGATTTGAGATGCTCAATTCAACAAAAGTTTTAGTCTACACAGGAGAGCTATAAACCCATGCGGATGTTCAAAATTACCGCTTGCGTTCCCAGCCAAACCCGGATTCGTACCCAGCGGGAACTACAAAATACCTATTTCACCAAGCTGGTTCCTTATGACAATTGGTTCAAGGAGCAGCAGCGCATCATGAAGATGGGCGGCAAGATCGTGAAAGTAGAGCTGGCAACGGGCAAACAGGGCACAAATACAGGTCTAGCGTAGAGCGTCATTTGCAAACTCCGATTTGCAAATCACCTTCTGTAAAATGCTATATTTCGCTGCATTAGCGTTTTGCTTCACTGGTTTTTGCTAGCGTCTTGGCTGGGTGAGATAGATCCTAGCGCGACATAGATCTCAGCGTTCTTTGGATTGCACGGTGAGTTGCGATCGTCAATTTTGACAGGAGTTTAGGAGAGGTCAGGTTGACCTCTTTTTTGTTTTAAAAATTACCGATCGTAGCCTCGCCAACCTGCGCGACTTGCGCTACTGTTGAAGGCAACTTTTGGCTGTCCTGTTTGGCTGCACCTTTGTGAAATTTCGTCATCTGATTCCCTTTTTCGATTCCTCCGCGCAAGATTGGGCTTCCGAGGCTCGCTTTCTACGCTGGCTGACGTTTTTATGGCTATTCATTGGGCTAGTCGTGATGTTTTCTGCCTCCTACCCCGAAGCAGACAAGATCGTGGGGGATGGGTTCTACTTTTTCAAAGTGCAGCTTGTTTGGATTTGTCTGGGGCTAATTGGATTTAACCTGATTGTCCATTCGCCGCTGAAGTACGCACTGGGATTTGCCGAATGGGGAGTGCTGCTGTTTTTGGGGCTAATTCTGCTGACTTTGCTGCCTGGATTGGGCGCAACTGTAAATGGGGCAACGCGCTGGTTGGCGATCGGCTCGGTCGGCATCCAACCCTCCGAACTGATCAAACCTTTTCTCGTACTTCAAGCCGCGCGGGTGTTTGGGCAATGGGAACGGCTGAGTTGGACGGTTCGCCTCAGTTGGCTGGGCATCTTTGGGATCACGATCGCCGCCATTTTGCTGCAACCCAATCTCAGTACGGCTTCGCTCTGTGGCATGATGCTCTGGCTGATTGCGCTAGCCTCTGGACTGCCGCTGTCCTATCTAGGCAGCGCAGCGGGATTAGGATTTCTGACGGCGGTGGTCAGCGTTAGCCTCAAGTCTTACCAGCGACGGCGGCTCATTTCTTTTCTGAATCCTTGGGCAGATCCAGAGCAGGACGGCTATCAGTTGGTGCAAAGCTTGCTGGCGATCGGCTCTGGCGGTTTTTCGGGAACCGGGTTTGGCTTCTCCCAGCAAAAGCTATTCTATTTGCCGATTCAATACACAGATTTCATCTTCGCCGTGTTTGCCGAAGAGTTTGGCTTGATTGGCTGCATCATGCTGATGCTGATGCTGGTGGTCTATGCCACGCTGGCTTTGCGCGTATCGGTAAAGGCGGGAAATCGAGTGCATCAGCTCGTGGCGATCGGCGTGATGGTGCTGATGGTCGGGCAGGCGTTGCTGAATATTGGAGTCGCAACGGGAGCATTGCCCACAACAGGACTGCCCTTCCCGCTGTTTAGCTACGGGGGTAGCTCCATGATTGCGAGCTTGCTGTCGGCAGGCTTGCTGATTCGAGTGGCGCGTGAGTCAGGGGGTGAAGTCGTGGCGATCGGACGGCAGACGGCATCTGTGCGTTAGCTGTTTGGATTAACGCTACGATCGATCCATAAGAAGTTTGGGATAAAAGCTATGTTTCAAAAAATTCTAGTCGCGATCGATCGATCCCCTTTGAGCGAGCGGGTATTTGATCGATCGCTCTCGCTTGCCGAAAACCTGAACTCTGAGCTGATGCTGCTCCATGTTTTGTCGGCAGACGAAGAAGGCAGTCCCCAGTTGCCCATGACCTCTACGAGCCTGAGAGAGCCAGCCTTTGCCGAAGGCATTGCGTTTGAAGTGTATCAGACTCAGTGGCAGCAGTTTGAGCAGAAAGGCTTGGAATTTTTGCAGGCACATACCAAAACGGCAACTGAGGCAGGCATTAAAGCCGAGTTTACCCAAACACCCGGACGACCCGGCAGCCTAATTTGTGAAATGGCAAAATCTTGGGGCGCAGAGCTAATCGTCGTGGGACGGCGAGGGCGATCGGGTTTGAGCGAGTTTTTCCTGGGCAGCGTCAGCAA
>JBBSFA010000794.1:0-2507 GCA_038239185.1 Elainellales cyanobacterium
CCATCCATCGTTGGCATAATCATATCGATCAGCGCTAGGCAAATCTCGTCTTTGTGCTGGGCGTAGAGGGCGATCGCTTCAATTCCATCTTTTGCTATCACCACTCGATAGTGATAGCTTTCCAGCGAAGTTCGATTCACTTCGCGAATGGCGGCTTCATCATCCACCACCAAAATCAGTTCGCCTTGTCCGGAAGGGATTTCGCTCTCAGTTTCTTCTAGCGGCTCTGTGGCATTCACGGTCGGCAAAAAGACTGAGAACTGTGTGCCTTTGCCGACAGTGCTGTTCACCTCGACAAATCCGCCGTGGCTTTTAACGATGCCTAACACAGTTGAAAGTCCCAGCCCTGTGCCTTTACCGACTTCCTTGGTTGTGAAAAACGGCTCAAAAATTCTATCCACGATTTCAGAGGCAATTCCCATTCCCGTATCAGCAACCGTGACCACACTATAAGCGCCGACTTTGGCATCCAGATTCATCCGGGCATAGTTCTCATCGACTGAGAAATTCTGAGCCGAGATACTCAACGTGCCGCCGTTTGGCATGGCATCCCGTGCATTGACGCAAAGATTCATTAAGACCTGATGGAGCTGGGTGGCATTGCCGGCAACTGCCCAGAGATCGCTAGATAAGTCGTTCTGAACTTCGATCGATTTTGGAAAAGTCTCATGAATAATCTGCTGAATTTCTCGAATCAGATGCCGGATTTGCAGCACCGTTTGGTTGCCTTCCACGCCGCGCGCAAACGAGAGGACTTGGGTGACCAAAGCGGCTCCTCGCCTGGTATTGGTTTCCACCATTTTTAACATCTGGCGGCTGCGCGGATCGATTTCAGTCAGCTTCATTTGCAAGAGCTGCGAGGTGAGCAAAATCGGAGTCAGGATGTTATTTAAGTCATGGGCAATGCCGCTTGCTAGCGTGCCGATGCTTTCCATCCGCTGGGCGCGAAAGAACTGCGCTTCGAGCTGTTTCTTTTCGGTAATGTCGGTACTGACAGTGAGCACCGATTTGGGCTGGGCTTGTTCATCTCGCATCAATGTCCAATGGCTTGCCACGACGATCGCCCGCCCCGATTGAGTCACCTGTTCTAATTCGCCGTACCATTCGCCTGCCTGAACCAAGCGATCGTGCGCGGCTTGAAACGGAGAAACGAGAGACTTGTACATCAATTCGTTGATTTTCTGTCCGATCGCGGCTTCTGCCATCCAGCCATACAGCCGTTCAGCGCCTTTGTTCCAAAAGAGAATGCGGTTGTCCAGATCGCGCACCACGATCGCATCGGTGGCAACATCCAGCAGGGCAGCCTGTTCTCGGATCTTTTGTTCCGTTCGCTTCCGTTCGATCGCATAGCGGATCGATCGCGCCAAGACATCGCTGCTGACCTGTCCTTTAACCAAGTAATCCTGTGCCCCTTCCTGCACGGCTCGCACTGCCAGCGTTTCGTCATTCAGCCCGGTAATCACCACGATCGGCACATCTCGCGCTTGGCGATGCAGTTGCACAAAGGTCTCTAAATCCTGGCTGTCTGGCAGGGACAGATCTAATAAGATGACATCGAAAGTCTGTTCGCTCAGACATTGGATTCCCCGGCTGAGGCGATCCACCTGCTCCATCTGAAATTGCAGCGAGATTACTTCTTTCAGCAGCTCCTGAAGCAAACGCGCATCTCCAGGATTATCTTCAATCAGTAAGATTCTAATCGTCTCCTGTTGCATTTTTCCTACTCCGGTGGCAGCTTAACGATAGTTAGCCAAAATTCTTCGATCGATTTAATGACTCGGATGAATTGATCGAGGTCGATCGGTTTAGCGATGTAGCAGTTGGCATGAAGATCATAAGCTTGAGCGATGTCCTCCTCGGCGCGGGAAGTCGTCAGGATAATCACAGGAATTCGCTTAAATTTCGGGTCGGCTTTAATCACCTCCAAGACTTCTCGTCCGTCCTTTTTGGGTAGATTCAAGTCAAGCAGAATTAGATTGGGATACGGTGCAGTGGTGTAGGGCAGTTCGCGATTGAGAAAGGCGATCGCCTGTACGCCATCTTCCACGACGCTAAGATGATTATTGATTTTTCCTCCCTTCAGGACTTCCTGAGTCAGCCGGATATCCCCTGGACTGTCTTCGACTAGCAGAATTTCGATGGGTTGACTGACTCTTCTAGAACTCATGATTTAGGTTTCCAGAATGGGTAGCGTGAAGTAAAAAGTTGTCCCAGCATCAGGATTTGGCTGCATCCAGATTGTCCCATCATGCCGCTCCACAATTTTTTTGCAGATGGCTAGACCAATCCCTGTGCCAGGACAGGCGCTGCGTTTGTGGAGTCGCTGGAAAATCACAAAAATTCGCTCTGCATACTGCGATTCGATGCCAATACCGTTATCCTGAACTGAGAAAAGCCACTGCGGCGGCTGGTCGATCGATTGGATGCCAATCTGCACGATCGGCTGGGTTTCGCCTCGAAACTTGATGGCGTTGCCGATTAAATTCTGAAAGAGCTGAATCAACTGA
>JBBSFA010000795.1:0-2504 GCA_038239185.1 Elainellales cyanobacterium
ATTCCACCCACTGTCACCTGGGGCATCACGCCGGGTCAAGGGATCGGGGTTGATCAAACGATTCCAACTCCCGAAGCTTTGGCAGAGAGCGATCGCGAACTGGCGGCTGAAGCCTATCGCTACATGGATTTGGCTCCCGGTGCGCCGATCGCCGGAACGAAGGTTGATGTTTGCTTTATCGGGAGCTGCACCAACGGACGGATCAGCGATCTGCGAGAAGCCGCCAAGATCGCCAAGGGTCGCCATGTCGCAGATGGGATCAAAGCCTTTGTGGTGCCCGGATCTGAGCGGGTGAAGCAGCAAGCCGAAGCCGAAGGACTTGACCAAATCTTTGAGGCAGCGGGGTTTGAATGGCGCGAGGCGGGTTGCTCGATGTGCCTTGCCATGAACCCAGACAAGCTGCAAGGACGACAGCTCAGCGCGTCTTCTTCCAATCGCAACTTCAAAGGTCGCCAAGGGTCCTCTTCTGGTCGCACCTTGCTGATGAGTCCGGCAATGGTCGCGGCAGCGGCGATCGCAGGGCAGGTAACCGATGTGCGATCGCTGATCTAAAAAATGACCGAAACCTAGAGGAATTTAAGAGGAATAGATCTATATGAGTCAAGTTCAATCTGTTTCAGGTCGGGGTATTCCCTTAATCGGTAACGACATTGATACCGATCGCATTATCCCGGCTCGGTTTTTACGCTGTGTCACGTTTGACGGACTAGGCGCTCAGGTGTTTGCCGACGATCGCACTCAAACTCAAGGGCAGCACGCCTTTGATCAACCCCAATATCAGGGCGCAGAAATCCTGGTGGTCAACCGCAATTTTGGCTGTGGCTCCTCCCGCGAACATGCCCCACAGGCGATCGCCAAGTGGGGCATCCAGGCATTGGTCGGTGAAAGCTTTGCCGAGATTTTCTTTGGCAACTGCGTCGCGATGGGGATTCCATGCGTCACGGCATCCCCTACTGATGTACAGCAACTCCAAGACTGGATATCTGCAAATCCCCAAACTGCGCTGACCTTGGATCTAAGGGCGATGCAAGTTCAGTTTGGCGAAACGGCGATCGCGGTGCAGATGGGCGAAGGAGCCAAAAATATGTTCCTGAGCGGGACTTGGGATGCTTGCGGTCAGTTGGTGGCTCAAGCTCAACAGGTACAGCAAACTGCGTCGCGGCTACCTTATCTGGCTTGGAGTCGGGCATAGGGCGCTAGGCTCCAGAGAGACTCCCCTTTGTGACAACATAGATGAGACTCCTGGAGCCTTAGACTTTACGCACCCCGCTAAAGGGCGAGCGAATCACCTACCTGCGCTTGAAATACTCCAGAAGTTGCTTTGTGTCTTCAACTTTCTTTTGAACTTCTTCTTGTTTTTCTGGCTCAATTTTGCTGCCTGCCTGTTTCAGAATTCTTTGCAAGGTTCCGTCTAAATCAGCTTGGATCTGAGTCACGTCATCGCAGATTTTTTGCTTGATTTCTTGCTGGGTCAGGCTCATCGTTTGACTCCGATCGACAGAGTTTCAACCTTGCCATACTCTAGCTTAATGATGTGGTCAGCCAGGTGAAAATAGCGATCGTCGTGGGTGATGACTAAAACCGTTTTTCCTCGCTCTTTTAGCTTGACCAGAATCTCTTTGTAGAAAAGATCCCGGAACAGCGGCTCTTGATCAGAAGTCCACTCGTCAAATAAGTAAACCGGGCGATCTTCTAGATAGGCGGTGCGCAATGCAAGACGCTTACGTTGTCCTTGCGACAGACGAGTGGTGGATAAAATACCATCTCTGACCTGAACTTTTTGGTCTAACTGCAACTGCTTGAGATACCGCTCAACATCTTGATCTAGGGAAGTATGGTTGAATCCTAAATAGCGATCGAATAGATGAAAGTCAGAGAAGATGGCGGAGAAATGCTGGCGATACCATTCGCGATTGTGATCGGTAATCAGAGTCCCATCCAGATCAATTGAGCCAGATTGAGGAATATACAATCCTGTGATGAGTTTAGCCAGCGTTGACTTGCCGCTACCGTTACCACTCACAATGTAGGTAATCTCCCCCGATCGCAAAGATAAACTAATTGGACCTAAGAGAAAGCCCGTTTCTTCATGATTGCGAGGAGGCATAGGTCTGTCACCATAATTGTCATCGTATTTTCCTAACGGTTTTACACCGTTGCGATAACTGCCACTGTGATGACTGCCGCTGTGATGACTGCCGTTACGATTTCGTTCGTGACTGTGGTTCAGTTGGGGAGGGTTAAATCCGATCTCATCGGGATTTGGATAATACATGTAAGTCACCTGATCGAGTTGCAGTTGACGGCAGGGACTCATGTGATCAGACTCAAATTTATCCAATTCGGATTGACTGGCAAGCGAGAGCCACATAGTTTAGGATTTGGTGCCTAATGACAAAGCGCCCGGAAAAGCAGAGACTTCAGCCAGAAGCAGCTAGGAGGTGAAGCAATGTCTGAGCCACGGACCAATCAAAAACGAACCGCGATTCTCTACTTTGGCGCAA
>JBBSFA010000796.1:0-2495 GCA_038239185.1 Elainellales cyanobacterium
ATTAATTTAAGATTCGCCCCTTCAATAATGTTCTATCCACAACAGGCTTTTGAGGCGATTTCGGCGATTTGCTGGCGCTGTTCTGCGTCGTAGTTCCAGCGATCGAGAAAGCTGTGGTAGCTGCCTGTGCCAGTTGTGGCGCTTTCATGCAGCATTTGGGCGTTCTGTCCTGCTTCGGGCAATTGTGTCTGCTGAATCAACTGGAAAGACCGCTGTTGGACGCGATCGGAGCCTTGCGCCATCACTTCGTTTTGACTGCGGCGATGCGTAATTGCCATCGCTGTAGACATGGCTAGATTCTTGACCAACAGCTCTGAAACAATCTCAGGAGACGATCGCAGGGCTTGCACGATCGCTTCTGTAGGCTGATCGGCAAAGGGGCGATCGTCCGTCAAGTAGGTGACGAAGAAGCCGCGTGCGCCGTTCTCGCTGCTGACTAGTGAAGTCACCAGCGTGCTAAGTTCGGACTCGCTCAGTTTTCCTTGTTCCATCGCGGCAAGGAGCGATTGAGTCAGGGCGATCGCTTGCTCAAAAGTTACGTCATCCGGGACGACGAGGGCAGATTCTGAGGAGGACTCTAACATAGGGCACACATTCAATAACACTCCTCAGAAGATCCTAGTGTATTGGTGTGAGATTTGGGCTAGAGACTATTTTGCAGTCTATTTGGTAGTCTATTTTGCAGAATATCGCTGCTCTAGCCAAACCCGAACTTCTTGTTCTGATCCAAACACGCTAGATGCACCCGTGACCGGATCGGACACGCGAAAATACCAGTTGCCTGAGCGATCGCGATTGCGCCAAATTCTTGGCTCTCTGCGTCCAGACAAGAAGGTCAGTAAACGTTCCAAAAGTTGTTTGAAGTGAATCGATCGAACTGGATCGCAGCGGAGCGTTTTAGCACTGACAATTTCGGAGCTAGCGTTTTCTGGTTTGAACAGCAGAGAATTGGAGTCAAAGGAGTTGGAGTCAAAGGAAAAGTTGGGGGATTTCATTAGGTTGCTCCAGATGCTTGTGGGTGAGGCTGACAGTGGTGAGGCTGACAGTGGTGAGGCTGACAGTGGTGAAACTGATAGTACTTTACGAACTGCGATCGAGAAGATCAAACGAATCGCCTAATACCTCGCATGAACAAAATTCATACCAAAAGGCAGCGCAATTCTAATCGGGCGATCGACAATGAATTCAAGCTGGGAAAGACAATTGATTGCACATTCAAAGTATTGTGCTGTTGGGATATTTTGAATTCTCTGCGATTTTGCTTGACCAGAACAGTGTCAATTAAGCTAAATTGTAATGAACACAGTTGAGCATTTTTCAACTGTTATGGTTGTCACTGGCTGAAACTGTACTGCTTGAAACAAGCCCTATCGCCATGAAAGTCAAACTGATCGATGCTTCTGAAACCGCTAACCTCTACGAGCAGGTTGCCGATCGAATTTATGATCTGATTCAAGAAGGCACATTACAACCTGGCGATCGGCTTCCTTCAGTGCGGCGGCTGCACGAACAGCTCTCGGTGAGTATTTCGACGGTGCTAGAGGCGTATCGGCTCTTAGAAGATCGCGGGTTGATTAGCGTGCGTCCGCAGTCGGGCTATTACGTCAAGCAAACGCTGTTAAGTGCGCCAGAAGAACCTGACCAATCCAAGCCGCCCAAAAAAACTAGTCCGGTAGACAACTCGCTGGCCTTCCAAATTATTCGCCACATCAATAGTTCTGACACGATTAATTTTGGGGCAGCAGTGCCCAGTATGGAAGTGCTGCCGCTGGATGCGCTGAATCGGTTGATGGGGCAAGTGTTACGCAATCAGCCGTTGGTGGCGCACAGTTACGACGTGCCGCCAGGATGTGAGCCGCTGCGTCACGAAGTGGCTAGACGACTGATGGATGCAGGCTGTACGATCGCGCCCAACGAGATTGTCACCACCAACGGCACGTTTGAGGCAGTCTACCTTTCCTTGAAGGCGGTGACCAAGCCCGGAGATACTGTGGCGATCGAATCTCCCACCTATTACGGTCTACTGGAGGCAATGGAAATTCTGCATCTGAGAGCGCTAGAGTTACCCACGCATCCTCGCGAGGGAATTTCGCTGATGCATCTGGAAAGTGCGCTTCAGAAAAAGCAGATTGCTACGGTGGCACTGGTGTCTAACTTCAGCAATCCTTTGGGGACTTGCATGAACGACACCAAAAAGAAAGAGTTAGTTGAGCTGATGACCCGCTACGATATGCCGCTGATCGAAGATGACATCTACGGCGATCTATATTTTGAAGGCAGCCGACCCAAAGCGCTCAAAGCCTTCGATCGCAACGGCATTGTCCTCTATTGTGCCTCCCACAGCAAAACGCTTTCGCCGGGATTGCGCGTCGGGTGGTCGGTGGCAGGACGCTATCAGTCAAAGATAGAGCAATTGAAGTGGGTGATTAATCAAACCACGGCGATCGCTCCCCAACTCACCATTGCGGCATTTTTGGCAAACGGAGGATACGATC
>JBBSFA010000797.1:0-2495 GCA_038239185.1 Elainellales cyanobacterium
GGAATGAATTGAAGCAGCTTTTTCAGTCAAGTCGTGAGGGGTTGGTCTTTGTGACTGCTTTCCCAAGCCGCAAGGAGATGACGCGCTATCTGGCTGAGATTTCTTGGGAAACAGAAGTTTGGGTAGCCGACCAGCCCGATCACATGATTCATTTCAACGGTGAGAGATTTCTTGGTCCTTATGAGCAGCCAGAAAGTCGGTCTTAATTTTAAGAAGATGTTGTGACAAATTTGCCGCTACCGCGATCGCTCAAGTCAAGCTGTAGGGATGCGGCATTCGGCAAACTCTTCACCGAGTTCGGTGATCTGCCACTGGAGGTACAGACTCAGAACTTAGGACTCGATTAAGCTAGCTCCCAGCAATTCTTTTGCCTGATCTTCTTTCACCTCAACCTATGCGCTATTCGGACAGCCTCCTCGCCCCCAATGATGCCTCATCGACTTCAGATCAACCCAGCCCGATCGCATCCAAAACGCCTACTCCAGGCGCAGCGGGTATTGGCGATTCGTTCTATCCCGGCTTTGGCAACGGCGGCTATGATGTTCAGAACTACGACTTGAATCTGAACGTTTCCGATGTAGTGACCAGCGCCCTCATAGGCGTAGCCACGATCGCCGCCAATGCCACCCAGGATCTCAGTAGCTTTAATCTAGATTTCATTGGGTTTGCGATCGATGGCATCACCGTCAACGGCAAGCCTGCGACCTACAGCCGCGATGGGCAAGAGCTAACGATCACCCCGGCTGAACCGATCTACCGCGACGATCCCTTCACGGTTGAGGTGAAATACAATGGCTCACCTAAACAGATTACCTCTGTGGCATTGCCCGTCCTCACAGGCTGGGTTAGCTATGGCGATGGCAGCTTTGTCTTGAGCGAACCCGATGGCGCAGCCAACTATTACCCCGTCAACGATCACCCGCTGGATAAAGCCACCTATAAATTTACCGTCACTGTGCCCGATCCCTACCAGGTTGCAGCGAATGGGACTTTGGAAGGGGCGATCGACGACGGCAACAAAACAACCTACAAGTTTGAAACCCGCGATCCGCTAGCCAGCTACCTCAGCACCGTCAACATCAGCAACTTTGACCAGCAGACAGGGCAGGTTGCCAACGGTATCCCGATTCGCAACTACTTTGGGGTGGGCATCTCGGCAGATTTGCTCAAGCCGTTTGAGAAGCAGCCTGAAATGCTGAGTTTCTTCAGCAGCATCTTTGGCGACTACCCGTTCGATGTTTACGGCGCAGTGGTGATGAACACGGAAACGGGTTCGGCATTGGAAACGCAAACGCTGTTTATCTTTGGTCTAGATCAGCTAGGGCGACCCGACAGCGAAGAAATTGTGGCTCACGAACTCTCACACCAGTGGTTTGGCGACAGCGTGAGCCTGGCAGACTGGAGCGATATTTGGCTAAACGAGAGCTTTGCAACCTACTCGCAGGGGCTATGGGTCGAGCACAGTCAGGGACATGATGCGCTAAATCAGTGGGTCACGGATGAGTACAACTCTGTGGCAGGAAATTTTGATCAGCTCTTGCCGCCCGGAAAGCCTGCGCCCGATGACCTGTTCAACTCAGGGGTGTATGACTGGGGGGCACTGGGCTTACATGCGCTGCGGCTGCAAATTGGCGACGATGCCTTTTTCCAAACGCTGAAGACTTACTACGATCGCAACAAAGGCGGCAACGTCACCCCAGAGGATTTCATCAGCGCCGCCGAAGATGCTAGCGGACAGGCATTGCATCCTTTTTTCGATCGCTGGTTTTACAGCGATACGCTGCCGGATATCCCTGAGCTAGGACTATCGGCAGATCCGCTGCTCGGCAAAAGCGGTGTGAACTTGTCGGACTATGCAGGGCAGACGGTGAAAGCCACGGTGCAGGTCAGCGAAGAAACCGTTGCCTATCATAATCAGGGCGGCTTTTATGCGGTGGATAACGCCAAAGGAACGGTGGTTGATCCGGTGACTGGAACTGCGATCGCACCCGGTGAAGCGGGCTATGCCGAGGCAGCTTTGCAGCACAGCGTCAAGCTCTCAGGCGACGACGAAGAAACCTTAACGTTGCAAGGCGGCTACTACTATATTCCCTATCTGATCGCAGATGGAAACCCCGCAGACTTCTACACGCCGTTCAAAGCAGCAAATCAAGACAAACTCAGCCACGTTCAGTTTTCGGCTCCCGGAACCTATAGCTTTGAGGATTTGTTGTACCTGGGCGACAAAGATTTCAATGATTTCAACGTCAGCATCAAACTTTCTCCGGTGCAATAAGCTTTGTATTTGTTGGGCTTCGTATTTGTTAGGCTTTATATCTGTTAGGAAATCCAACTAACCTATAGCAATAGATACAAATTTTGAGGAGGGGTGTCCATGCCTGGTCTAACTGTTGAAGACCTCCAAAGGATGCAGACTCAGATTCCTGACTGTCGGATGGAACTGGTGAATGGTGAGGTTATTGTCATGAGTCCATCTGGACTAGAGCCTGATGAGA
>JBBSFA010000798.1:0-2488 GCA_038239185.1 Elainellales cyanobacterium
GATGATTGAGTTTTTTAGCCAAACGTTTGGCTATGCCTATCCTTACCCGAAATACGCGCAGGTCTGCGTAGCGGACTTTATTTTTGGCGGTATGGAAAACACTTCCACTACGCTGCTGATGGATCGCTGCTTGCTAGACGAACGTGCGGCGATCGACAACCGCAGATCTGAGTCGCTGGTGGCGCATGAGCTAGCGCACCAGTGGTTTGGCGATCTTGTAGTGATCAAGCACTGGTCGCACGCCTGGATTAAAGAAGGCATGGCGACTTACTCAGAAGTGCTGTGGTTTAACCAGGAGTACGGGGCAGTCGAAGCCGCTTACTATCGCCTCGGCGTGATGCGAAATTATCTGACTGAAGACAGTACCCGCTACCGCCGTCCGATCGTCACCCATGTCTACCGAGAAGCGATCGAACTCTACGATCGCCACCTCTACGAAAAGGGCGGCTGTGTCTATCACATGATCCGAGCCACGCTGGGCGACGCACTTTTCTTCAAATCGATTCAAACTTTTGTCCAGGACAATGCCCATCAGACCGTGGAAACGATCGATCTGCTCAGAGCGATCGAAAAAGCCACAGGACGCAATCTGCAATTCTTGTTTGACCAATATGTATTTCGGGGCGGACATCCAGAGTACAAAATTGCCTATAGCTGGGACGGCGACAGCAATTTGGCAAAAGTCACCGTGACCCAAACTCAGGCGAAGGACGGCGATCGCAGCACCCAGAGCGGCTTGTTTGATCTCAAGATCCCGATCGGATTTGGACAGAGTCGCGATAGCGAGAATGCGCTTAAAACTTTTACCGTGCGGATTCACGAACGAGAGCAAGCATTTTATTTCCCGCTTGACGAAAAACCCGATTTTGTCAGCTTTGATGTTGACAACCACACGCTCAAAACGGTGTCGCTGGAGTATCCGATCGCGGAACTGAAAGCCCAGCTTCAGCACGATCCTGACCCGATTTCGCGCATCTATGCTGCCGAAGCGTTAGCCAAGAAAGGCGGACTGGAAGCAGTCAAAGCGTTGACTCAGACGCTCACAAGCGATCCACTTTGGGCAGTCCGGGCAGAGACAGCGACACAGCTCGCCTCAGTCAAGCTGGATCAGGCGATCGAGTCATTGCTGAAAGGGCTGAGCGATCCAGATGCACGAGTCCGGCGATCGGTGATTGAAGCGCTGCCTCAGTTCAACACAGCCGAGAGCTACCAGGCGATCCAAGCCGTGGCGGATCAAGGTGATGCCAGCTACGTCACAGAAGCCGCTGCGCTTTCGGCTCTGGGCGAAGCCGCTGCCCTGAAGCTGAACGGCAGCGATCGCGAAGCTGAAGCGTTAGCGCTATTCAACCAAGTGCTGCAAACTCGATCGGGCTGGAATGAACTGGTGCGGAGCGGGGCGATCGCTGGACTCAGCCAGTTGAAAACTTCAGAAGCGGCGCTCGATTTGATTTTGGACTACACGGTGGCAGGAGTGCCACAGGCGTTGCGACTTGCCGCGATTCGCGCCCTCGGTGCGATTTCAACCGGACAAGCCAATCCCAGTTTAGATCGGATTTTAAGCCGACTGGCAGATCTTTCCCGCGAGTCTTTCTTCCTGACGCAGGTATCCACGGTGATGGCTTTGGGACGGATGGAAACCTTGAAAGCTGCCAGAATTCTTCAGGGACTTGCCGACCAAACTGCCGATGGGCGAGTGCGCCGAATTGCGGAGGAAGCGGTTCAGCGAGTCCAGAAAGCGGCAAAGCAAGATCAGGCAGTCCAGCAGATCCAGGAAGAACTGGAGCAGATGAAAAAAGACAATCGGGATCTGCGAAGCCGCCTGGAAACTCTGGAGGCGAAAGCAAAGTAGCCGCGATCGCGGTCACGCCCTCCCAAATGATTTATCACACCCCCTATTCCACCGCTTATGACAACCGCTATTCCCGTTGAACTTCCCGACCAGTCCTATGAGATCGTCATTGCCCCCAATGGCTTGGCAGACTTGGGAAGCAGAATGAAATCTCTTGAGTCTGGACAGAAAGTGGGACAAAAGGTACTGCTTGTCTCCAATCCGATGATTTTTAAGCGCTTTGGAGAGCAAGCGATCGCCTCGCTGCAAGCGGCTGGACTTCAGGTGACAACTTGTCTGCTACCGCCCGGTGAGCGCTACAAAACGCTGAGTTCCATTCAGAAAGTGTACGATGCTGCTCTGGCACAGCGGCTAGAGCGCTCCTCTACGATCGTGGCATTGGGCGGCGGTGTAGTGGGCGATATGGCAGGGTTTGCGGCGGCAACCTGGCTGCGAGGCATCAACTTTGTGCAAGTACCGACTTCGCTGCTAGCAATGGTGGATGCGTCGATCGGCGGCAAAACGGGAGTCAATCATCCTCGCGGCAAAAACTTGATTGGCGCATTCCATCAGCCGCGACTGGTGCTGATTGATCCGCAGGTGTTGACCACGCTGCCGCCTAGAGAATTCCGCGCAGGCATGGCGGAAGTGATCAAGTAC
>JBBSFA010000799.1:0-2487 GCA_038239185.1 Elainellales cyanobacterium
ATTTTCGCTGCCGCTGTCGCTGGCGGGGGCAATGCTAGCCATTCTGCTATCGGGCAGTCCGTTTGGCATGATTTCCGTGATTGGAATTATTTTCCTGCTGGGGCTGACCAATAAAAATGCCATTTTGATTGTGGATTACATTAATCAACTGCGAAAGTCCGGCATGACGCGCACCGACGCGATCTTAACGGCTGCCCCGATTCGACTGCGACCGATCTTGATGACCACCGCTGCCACGCTGTTAGGTATGCTGCCGATCGCCCTGGGATGGGGAGCCGGAGCCGAACTGAGAGCGCCCATGGCGATCGTGATCATCGGCGGTCTAGTAGCATCTACGCTGCTCAGTCTGCTGGTGGTTCCAGTAGTGTATGCGACTTTAGACGATATTCCTTTCTTGCGGCACAGGCGGGTTTCCAAATGACTCCTTTGGTTTTCGTCACAGGTGGCACAGGCTTTGTGGGAGCCAATCTAGTACGCCTGCTGCTGCAAGAAGGCTATCGGGTGCGATCGCTAGTGCGATCGGACAGCCGCCTGGATAATCTGCAAGGCTTAGAGGTCGAGTGCGTTCAGGGCGATCTGAATGATCCGCAGCTTTGGCAAGCCATGCAGGGATGCCAATTTTTGTTTCATGTGGCGGCGCACTATTCGCTGTGGCAAGCCGATCGCGAGCTATTGTATCGCCACAATGTGCTAGGGACGCGCAATGTGCTAGCTGCGGCTCGTCAGGCGGGGATTGATCGCACGGTCTACACTAGCTCTGTGGCGGCGATCGGCACGAAAAAAACAGGCGAAACCGTAGATGAAACCTATCAAAGTCCGGTGGATCAGCTCGTTGGACACTACAAAAAATCGAAGTTTTGGGCGGAACAAGCTGCTCTGGAAGCCGTACAGTCTGGACAAGACATTGTGATTGTCAATCCTACTAGTCCGATCGGCGCTTGGGATATTAAACCCACTCCCACCGGAGATATTATCCTGCGATTTCTGCGGCGGCAGATGCCGTTTTATCTGGAAACGGGCTTAAATTTTATCGATGTGCGCGATGTGGCATGGGGGCATCTGTTGGCACTCCGGCAGGGAAAAACGGGCGATCGCTATATCTTGGGACACCAGAATTTGACCCTGAAAGCCCTGCTGGACGAATTAGCCCAGTTGACTGATATTCCTGCGCCCCAGCGATCGCTGCCCGCTTGGATACCGCTGAGCGCTGCCTGGGTGGATGAGAAAATTTTGACTGCGTTAGGCAAATCTCCATCTGTGCCGATCGATGGCGTTCGGATGGCACAGCAGCCCATGTACTATGATCCTAGTAAAGCGATTCGCGAGTTAGGACTGCCCCAAACGCCTATCCAAGAAGCGTTACAGGCGGCGATCGATTGGTTTAAAGCGCAGGAATATGGGTAACTCTTAATTTTCATCCTGTGTGACAGCCTGTTGCGCTGTCACATTCCTCCCTATCTTCTTTGTATCATCTGCATTATCCTAGATTCACTCTTCAGAGCACTCAACAGTTATGTCAACGCCGCTTTTGCAAGTTATCGAGATTGGCAAATATCTGGTTGCACAGCGATTGAAAGGGCGCAAACGGTTTCCGCTTGTCCTGATGTTAGAGCCGTTGTTCCGCTGCAATCTTGCTTGTCCAGGCTGTGGCAAAATTCAGCATCCGGTCGAAATCCTGAAGCAGCATCTCACGCCAGAACAGTGTTTCGCAGCGGCTGAAGAATGCGGCGCACCCGTGATTTCAATTCCCGGCGGCGAGCCGTTGATGCATCCGCAAATTGGCGAAATTGTCCAAGGGCTAGTCGATCGCAAAAAGTTCGTTTATCTCTGCACAAACGGACTACTGCTAGAAAAGAGTTTGGATAAGTTCAAACCTTCTCCCTATTTTTCGTTTACGATTCACCTAGATGGTTTGGGCGATCATCATGACCAGTGTGTCGATCGCAAAGGCGTATTTGACACGGCGATCAAAGCCATTCGCGCTGCCAAAGCCAAAGGCTTCCGGGTGACAACGAATACCACGGTGTTTGAAGGAACTGAGCCGAAAGACCTGCACAAATTTTTCGATTTTCTGAAAACGTTGGGCACGGACGGCATGGTGATTTCACCGGGCTACAGCTATGAATGGGCACCCGACCAAGATCATTTCCTGAAGCGCGAACAAACCCGCAGCCTATTTCGCGCCATTCTCAACCCGTTCAAAACTGGACAGAAGAACTGGGATTTCAACAACAGTCCGCTGTTTCTCGATTTCTTGACCGGGGAAAAAGACTACGAATGTACACCTTGGGGAAGCCCGAGCTACAGCGTTCTAGGCTGGCAAAAGCCCTGCTATCTCTTGAACGAAGGACATTACGCCACTTTCCAAGAGCTGCTAGACAAAACTGACTGGGATCAATACGGTCGCGCTAGCGGCAACCCTAGCTGTGCCGATTGTATGGTGCATTGCGGCTATGAACCCACCGCCGCGATGGATGCGATGCAGCC
>JBBSFA010000800.1:0-2481 GCA_038239185.1 Elainellales cyanobacterium
AATGTCGGCGTTTCGCAACAGCGCTTCGGCAGTTTCCCTAGTCTCATCACTCAGTACAATGCCAATGCTAGTGCTGATGAAAATTTCATTGCCACCAATCACAAAAGCACGCTGAATTGTCTGCAACAGCCGATCGGCAATCTGAACCACATCGGCGATCGTATCGAGTGGACTCAGCAAAATCACAAACTCATCGCCGCCAAACCGAGCGATCGTATCGCTGCTCCGCAGACAGGCATTCAATCTTTCAGTGGTCGCAACTAACAGTTGGTCACCTGCCAGATGTCCTAAGCTGTCGTTGACTATTTTGAAGTAATCCAAATCTAGAAACAGAACGGCGAACAGGCCATCAGACTGTTCGCGATCGCGGTCGAACTCGCGTTGGGCGATCGCCCCTTCCAATGCGAGTTTGAAGCCCGTTTGGTTGAGCAAACCCGTCAGCCGATCGTGGTTAGCGGCATATTCTAGCTGGATGAAGGATGTTTGGAGCTGTCCTGCCATTCGGTTGAATGATCGCGCCAGCAGCGCCATTTCCTCTGAGCCTGATTCCAGAATATGGTGATGCCAGTTCCCCTTTGACAGGGCTTCAGCAGCAGTGATGACCCGCAAAATTGGCTTGACCAGCAGTCGAGAAGTCACTAGCCCTATGAGCGTGGCGATCGCGAGTGCACCGAGACACAGCAAAATCGTGAGATGCGTATTGGTATCGATCGCCTGCATGAAGTCTGACTCTGGCACAACCACGACAATCAGCCAGTTGCCCCAGCTTGTCTTGCCAGGGAGTCACACGGACAAACTGCCGTTTGCCATTTAGCTCAAACGAAAGCGGTTGGCTGTCCTGGATGCGCTGTAAGCTGCCAAAGTGATTGAACAATTTCTGAGTGGCTAGCCGTACCACTGGATCTTGGCTATCGATCGCCAGCAGCCGTTGCGCTTTGTCGTTAATCACCTGATAAGGACGCTCTGAGCCAGAGCTAGCGACCAAAGCCCCATTGCGCTCTAGGATGAAGGCTTGGCTAGAGGCACTAATCGGCAGATTTTGGAGAAAAGTGCTGATTTGCGTCAGGATCAGATCCACGCCAATCACGCCGATAAGCTGATGCGACTTGCTGTAAAGCGGATAGCTAGAGGAAATAGACAAAACCTCTGGTTTGTCGTCCCATTGATAAATTTGGCTCCAGACGGGATGCCCTACTTTCGCGGCATCTGCATACCAGCTCTCTGCTTGAACAGCATCCGGAACAGTCTCTACTTTTTCCAGGTGCGATCGATTCCCTTGAGCATCAATGCTGTAGATAGAAGTCAAATGAGGATTCGATCGCAGGTATTCGTTAAACAACAACTTGCCGTTGTCTAATCGTTCGATGCCAATAAACGCCCCATCGCGGCTGGCATAGTTAATGTAGCCCACGTTAAAAATCTGCATTTGCCGCGAGAAAAACTGCCCTGTTTTCTTGAGATCGTTTAGATCCAGCAATCCCAGATCGATCGCAATCAGGTTAACCTGATTGATTTGTTTCGGTGTCGTGAGGTATTTGTCTAGGTGAGTCGCTATGCGATTGCTCGCTTCAATCCGGAGCTGGTCAGCCAGCTCGTTGACCGCTTTTTGACCGTTCTGCAAGGACATCCAGCCTGTTAGCCCAACTGCTGCAAAAATCTGTAGCACAAAAGGTACCACCAGAATGAAGCGCAGCGATACCTTGCGAGTTTGAGCGACCTGAAGAGAGTCAGACATGCAGACAAATCACTTACTTTAAAAAAAGGGCAACATGGCTTGGTTGACCAAGCCTCGGGCAAGCAAATTTTGAGGGATGAAACTACCCCTCAAAATTCCTGCAACTCAATGAATTTATGAAAGATGTCGCATCGGTAGCGTTAGCCCAGCCAATTCTTTATGTTGTGTGGCATAGGGCTAACTCAATCAGGTCAAGGTTTCCCTCTCTATGTGATGGTCTATTTTTACTTCAAGTAATCCCTTTCTGTGCCCGTATTAACCGAATTTTCATAGGATTTTAGCGATTTAGCCGAACTTCGTCCGAATCGGCTTCATCATCGGCAGATTTCAGGCAGCCTGAACAGATTTAGATCTACGTCCAGCACACACTTGAAGCAAAAGAGCGCGATCGCCCTGACAAAAACCATGAAGTTTCGGTAAAGTTGAGCTGAATGCCCGCAGAATTTCTATCCTTGTTAAGGGGATAGTCCTATATCGTGTCTTGATCTACCTAGCAAAGCCTGGTTGCCAAAGGTTGTTCATCCGTGACATCACTTTTTAGGAAAGCCAGGGGCTTCAGAGATTGACTGCCGTTTAGTCGTAGGAATTGACTTGTGAGGAGATCGTTTCAATCTCATCGTTATAGCTACGTTGCCCCGCCCAAAAGTCAAGTGCGCGATCGAGTCCAGCTCTGGTCGAGCGTCGTTTGTGTAGCAACCTGTGTAGTTGGGCTGATGGCTGAAGCGGGCACGGCTCAAGACGCACCG
>JBBSFA010000801.1:0-2477 GCA_038239185.1 Elainellales cyanobacterium
CATAAAGGCGTACTTTGGGCAGTTGCATTTACACCCGACGGCAAAACTCTGGCAAGTGGAGCAGGCGATCGAACCATCAAGATTTGGGATGTCGAAACAGGCACACTGATTCGGACAATGACCGGACACAAAGATCGGCTGTTTCCCGTTGTTTTTAGCCCAGATGGTAAAATTTTGGCAAGCGGCGGACTTGATAAGCTGATTAAACTCTGGGATTGGCAAAGCGGCAAAGAAATTCGCACCCTAGTCGGACATACTAATTCCGTCAGAGCCTTGGTGTTTGACCCCAGTGGACAACGCATTGTGAGCGGCGGCTGGGACAGCACGGTTCGCATCTGGGATGTGCAGACGGGTAAAGAACTGCACACTTTAATGGGTCACACCGATCGCCTAGTTTCAGTCGCGCTCAGTCCCGATGGCAAGACTTTAGCGAGCGCTGGACTGGACAACACCATCCGTCTGTGGAGCATGGATACTTTCGCGCCGCTTGCCGTACTCTCAGGACATCCTGACTGGGTTTTGTCAGTGGCTTTCAGCCCTGATGGCAATCGGCTGGTGAGCGGCGGACGAGATGGCACGATCGCAGTTTGGCAAAAATAGCATAGCAGCAATTCTACCTCTAGCAGTTTCACCTCTAGCAATTCTCATGGTGTAAGCATTATGAATCAGCATTCTTCTCAAAATCCCTGGTTAGGTCGTTCCGTGGGTGACGCTAGCCGCTACCGCCTCGATCAGCGGTTGGGCAGCGGTGGCATGGGTGAGGTTTTCATTGCCACCGATACGCGGTTGGGTAAGCTTGTCGCACTAAAGCTGCTCAAAGAGTCGTTGGCGATCGCCGTGGACACCGATTTGCAAGCGCGCTTTGAGCAAGAATGTTCAATTTGCGCCGCGCTGAAAAGTCCCCATATTGTCCAAGTCACGGACTATGGCGTGACCTCTGAAAACTACCCGTTTTACGTAATGGAGTACCTTCAGGGGCAAACTTTGGGAGAGCTGCTAACGATACATCCCTGTTTACCCGTCGATCGCGTTTGCAACATCATGACTCAAGTCTGTGATGGTTTACGCTTAGCCCACGAAGGGGTGGTACTTTGGAGTGCCGAAACAGGGGCGAGTGAGCGGATCAAAGTCATCCATCGAGACTTGAAGCCCGCCAATATTATGCTCATCCCTTCCGCTTTGGGTGAACTGGTCAAAATCATCGACTTTGGCATCGCCAAAATTCGATCGCTCAACAATGAAGCCATCAGCGCCACCAGTATGTTTCTGGGCACCTGTCACTACGCCGCCCCCGAACAGTTCGCCCTAGCAAACGTAGACGAACGGGCTGACATCTATAGCCTGGGCATCATACTTTACGAAATGCTGACTGGCGCTGATCCCTTTGGTCTAAATTCTCGCAGCAGCCGAGTCAGCAATGATGCCTGGTTCACGGCTCATACGCGCAAAGCCCCGCTGCCGATGCGGTCGGCGCAGCCAATCCCCGCTGCGCTAGAGGCAATTGTGCTGCGATGCCTGGAGAAAAAACCAAGCGATCGCTTTTCATCGGTTATAGAACTGAGTGAAGCGCTGCGATCTGTCAGCGGGGGTGCGCCCGTCCTGATTCCTCGCTCAGCCGCAGCAAGCACGACGCTAGCAGGCACAACGTTGATTCGCAGCAATAAGCCATCGCCGACTCTAATCTCGCGTAAATGGCTATTCATGGGCGGAATCTTAGCGGCTGCGATCGCCATCAGTGCGCCCTTGCTGCTCCAATCCGGTAAACTCCCAGTAGGTTCTACGCTGACTCAAACTGCGGCGCAAGAGCAGCTCTCACTAGAGACGCATCAACTTTCGCTGCTCAAAACTCTCGCAGAGAACCCAGCTAAGTCCAAAGCCGTGTGGTCAGCCGTTTTAAGCCCCGACGATCGCACGCTGATCAGCGGCGGCGAGGCTCGCGATCCCTTCAACGACTCATTCTTCCCGGTCAAGATCTGGAATCTCAACACGGCAGAAGTGCCTAACCTACTGAATCAGGGACATACTGCACCCATCCATTCCCTCAGCCTCAGCCAAGATGGCAAAATTCTTGCCAGCGGCAGCCAGGACAACACGATCAAACTCTGGGATGTGGCAGGCGAAAAACTGATCAAGACGCTGAAAGGACACACCGCGCCCGTCTGGTCAGTCGTTTTGAGCCACGATGGCAAAACGTTGGTGAGCGGCAGTGAGGATCACACAATCAAAATTTGGGATGTGGAAACTGGAACGGTGCGCCATACGCTGACCGAGCATAGTGATGTCGTTTACTCAGTCGCACTCAGCCCCGACGAGCGGACGATCGCCAGCGGCAGTCAGGACTTTACGATCAAACTCTGGAATGCCGAAACGGGAGAGCTGATCCGCACCCTAAGCCAGCCTGAAGGACATCGAAATACGGTAAGCGCCGTCGCCATTAGTCCAGACGGCAAGCAGGTCGCCAGCGGCAGTTGGGAAAA
>JBBSFA010000802.1:0-2476 GCA_038239185.1 Elainellales cyanobacterium
GTGGCGAGGGATGAGGGTATAGGGGAGTAAGTCAAAGCAAAGAATGCAGATTTACGGAACTGGATACGCCAATCTTGGTTGGTTCATGTACCTTTGGGTTGAACTAATCTTAGTTTCTACTGAGAAATGTCAAAATAAACAGAGGAGGTCTAGGGGCTTTCTCGGTTGCTTCTAATTAAGTTAGTTAGAACTGAGAAATTTTCAAATGGTGTAGTCTAGGCAGTGTGACTGAACGACGCACTGGTGGCGCTTAGGCACTACTAAGGACTGAAACAGAGACTCAAGATTCAGATTTTGGTTTTGATGCCCTCACCTGGATGCTTCTCTGGATGCTTCTCTGGATGCTTTTAAGTAGCGTTAGAAGCCGATCGCTCTTCAATGTCACGCTCGATTGATCTTTGTGCGTAACCCTGCAAATTTAACGAACCCATTCTTGATCAGCTCTGCTCATCTGGCATCTCGTCTTCAGACAATTCAGCCCCCTCCATGATGACTCAATCCACTCAGGAGCAAGCATTCCATTGGCATTTTTGGCTACCCACGCGGTTTTGGTGGCGATTTTTGCCTGTAGCTCTTGTGGCGATCGCAGTTTCTACCCTAGTTCAACTGGGGATCGACCGATCGTTTGAAACCCTGATTTCTCAACTTTTATTGCCACTTCAGCGGTCGATCACCCCTTATCGAATCGAGATAGGACAGACCGGGCTAGGGCTGATGTTACTTTTGGTTGGGCTGAGCTTAGGACTAGCAATGGCGCGCTGGCGATTACGCTATCAGCTTGCGGTATGGATGGGACTTTCTATCGGCTGGGGCACTTTGGCAAACTGGCTCTGGCAGCAGGGATATAGAATTCCGATCGCCACGCCGATTCTGCTCTTTAGCCTCTGCGGGATTGCCGTCACGATGACTGAAGCCGCGCGGGTTTATCTGCTGCTGCGTCAAAGCGAAAAATGCTATGCTTTGACCGTGCGAGGCACCAGTGAAGGATTTTGGGACTGGGATTTGCAAGCCGACTGCATCAATTTTTCGCCGCGCTGGAAGGAAATGTTGGGCTATGGCGAATATGACTTGAGCGATCGCGCCTCCGAGTGGTTCAGTCGAGTACATCCGCTAGATTTAGAGCCTCTGAGACGGGCGATCGCTGATCATCTGCAAGGGATCACGATGCGGCTGGAGTGCGAATATCGGCTGCTGCATCGGGACGGCTCTTATCGCTGGATGCAGGGGCGCGGTTGGATGATGCGAAACCATCGAAACAAACCCGAGCGGATTGTCGGATCTCAGACGGACATTACCGATCGCAAAGCCACCGAAGCTGCCTTGCATCGCAGTGACTTCTACGATCGGCTGACTGATTTGCGGAATCGAGCCGGATTTGCTCAGTGCGTCCAGCAGGCGTTGCTCGAAGCGCAGCAATACTCAGAAATTCAGCTAGAGAACCAGAACCCAGAGACTTGGTTTGCCCTCCTCTGGCTAGATATCGATCAGTTCAAGGTCATCAACAACAGCTTGGGCAACGGTATCGGCGATCGCATCCTGGTGGCGATCGCCCAGCGGCTCAAAGCCTTTTTGATGCCCGATAGTTCAACGTCCGATCGACTCAACACACGGCATCAGAGGGTTGTGGCACGGCTAGGCAGCGATGAATTCACCGTGCTGCTGCCGAAAATCCAGGATGTCAGCGATGCGACCCGGATGGCAGAGCGAATTCAGCAAATTCTGGCCTTGCCGTTTCAAATTGATAACCACGAAGTCTTCATTACTGCCAGCATTGGGGTTGTCCTCAGCGCAGATCACTACACCCAAGCCGAGCAGATGCTCCGCGATGCCGATACTGCCATGCACCGCGCTAAGGCGCTCGGTCGATCGCACTATCTGGTGTTCGATCGGATGATGCGAACCCGGATGCTGATTAAGCTCCAGTTGGAAAACGATTTACGACGGGCGATCGCGCAAGAAGAGCGCTACGCCAGACAGTTTGGGGGTTTTAACAACGATTTTTCTGTTCCCACCCGGCTCGATCGGGTTGCCATCCCCACAGAGATTCCCGGCATTCACCAGGAGCTACAGCTTTACTACCAGCCGATCATCTGCCTTAAAACTGGCTTAGTCGAAGGCTTCGAGGCATTGGCGCGCTGGCGGCATCCAGAGCGCGGCTTACTGTCGCCTAACAAATTTATTCCCGTTGCCGAAGAAACGGGGCTGATCATTCCGTTGAGTTGGTGGGTGCTGCGGGCTGCCTGCCATCAAATGCGGAACTGGCGAGATGCTTTTCCGCATCAAAACTTCTTGACTATGAGCGTCAACCTTTCCAGCCAGCAGTTTTCTATGCCCTGCCTGATCGACACCCTGCGGCAGATTCTGCGCGAAACTGAGCTTGATCCGGTTAACCTGAAGCTAGAAATCACCGAAGGGATGGTGATGGACAATGCCCCCGCTGTGGTGGACATGCTCTATCAAATTCGGGCACAGGGAA
>JBBSFA010000803.1:0-2472 GCA_038239185.1 Elainellales cyanobacterium
ATAGCCACCCGCTGTTCCTTTGTAAGCGGGAGGTAACCAGACAGAGGTAACCCCTGCTTTCGCTAGCCCTTCCACTCTCTCTGCAAATTCATTCCAAAGGTTGCCATCGGGAGGAATATACCAATGGAAGTACTGCATCATCACACCATTCAACTGAGCCATGTATATTCCCCTAGTAGAACGTGTAGTTTGTTTTAAGCAATACTTTAAGGACTATACCCGAAGTATTGTTTCCTGTTTCTCTATCAACAGATATAAAAACGCGGCGCACTCAAAATCTATAGTTAATCTAGGCGGTTTCTTCTTGCTTTGTTTCTATGGAGGATAGCTCTTGAGCCAAGTTCTCCTGAAGCGCTTCTAAGACTGCGATCGGGTCAGCCGCTTCTTGCATCAATCTGGCTTCAGGGTCAAGTCGATCGCCCACATCTGGCATGTCGGCGCGGAGTTCTTCTAGTAAAGCAATAATCTTGGCAATTTTCTGTTCCGAAAGCAGGTTAAGCTGTAGCATCAATTGTGCCCGCTGTTCGGCAAAGTTTTCTTGGCGGGTTTGCCGCACCAAGACTCCAGTTGAAATTACCAATCCGGCTGCATCTAGTCCCTGATTTGACCAGTTAAACGGCGGCAAATTAAATGGTAACAGGGGGTCGAAGAAGCTGCCGAAGATCCACAAAGCCAGGATTAAAAGCACGCTATACAAAAAGATCGATCGCCCGAAGAATGTGGCGATCGATTCTAGAAACCGCTGATGGGCAGGAATATCTCGAACTTCCTGGGTATGCAGTGAAGTAATCGTTTCAATATTTCTGGTGATCGGGTCGGGTAATGGAGCGGTGAACACTGGATTGCGGGTCGCTGAACTAAACTGTGTATTGGCTGTGTCTTCTGCGTTGGGCATCATGCAGCAATTCCTGAATCTGGATATGACCCGATTATTACTTATCTTTCGTACCGCTGACGGCTATAAGCCCGCTTGAGAATCGGCAGTAGCCAATCTCAAATTTGCAGCATTGAACGTAACCAGCTTAGTGCTTCTGCCAAATTGGCGACCTGCATCCCGGTTGGCAGCGGCGATCGCTGCACCATCACCACGGGGATACCTAATTCTCTCGCCGCAATGATTTTGGCATAGGTGGCATCGCCGCCGCTATTTTTGCTGACGATCGCGCCAATGTTGTGCTTGAGCAACAGCGATCGCTCCTCACCCAGCGTAAAAGGACCACGCTCCAGCAGCAGCAGTCCGTTGGGCACAGGAGTATTGGCTGCGGGCGGATCAATCATCCGCATCAAAAACCACTGATCCAGATGGGCAAATGCCGCGAGTTCTTGCCGCCCGATCGTCAGAAAGATCCGCTGGGCTAGCGCTGGTAAAGCCTCTGCTGCCGCCTCATGGTTCGCTACCTCAATCCAGCGATCGTCGGTAGTTTTTTCCCAGGCGGGACGGATAAACATCAAGTGGGGCACTGATACCGATGCCGCTGCTGCCGCTGCATTCCAGGTGATTTGAGCGGCAAAAGGATGAGTGGCATCGATGATTGCGTCGATTTGGCGATCGCGCAGATAGTCCGCCAAGCCAGCCGCACCGCCAAAACCACCGACTCGAATAAAGCCGATCGGCGCTATTGGATGCTGAGTCCGTCCTGCTAGCGAGGTGATCACTTCCAGATCAGGAATCTGCGCGGCTTGTGCCGCTAAAGCAGCGGCATCGCCAGTGCCACCCAAAATCAGCAATCGCTTCATGGCATTCCTGAAGGCTGACTTTCGATCGCACCTTCTGCCTCCAGCGCTAATAACCGCAACTGATCCAAAGTCGGTTGAGGTGCAGTTTGCCAGAGTCCCCGCTGATTTGCCTCTAGCAGTCGTTCTGCCATATCTCGCAATGCCCAAGGATTATTGTGCTGAATGAAGTCCTGAACGGGGCGATCGAACAAATACGCCTCAGCAATTCCTTCATACATAAAGTCCTGAACGCAACCTGTCGTAGCATCATAGGCGAACAGAAAATCTAGGGTTGCCGCCAGTTCAAACGCCCCTTTGTACCCATGCCGCATCGCACCCTCGATCCACTTAGGATTGACGACCCTGGAGCGATAGACGCGCGTAATCTCCTCTGCCAACTGGCGAACTTTGGGCTGCTCTGGGCGCGAGTTGTCACCAAAATAAGTCTGGGGCTGTTTGCCAGAAACCGATCGCACTGCCGCAGTTAGCCCGCCCTGAAACTGGTAGTAATCGTCAGAATCCAGCAAATCATGCTCCCGATTATCCTGATTTTGCAGGACAATTTGCAGGCTATTTAGGCGCTGATTAAAGGCTTCTGGGGCAGATTTACCTTCGGCGTTGCGGCTGTAGGCATAGGCACTCCAGTTGATGTAAGCCTGTGCCAGATCTGCTTCATCTGTCCAGTTTTGCGAGTCGATCAAGCCTTGCAATCCCGCCCCATACGCGCTCGGTTTGGAGCCGAAGATCCGGTAGAGC
>JBBSFA010000804.1:0-2467 GCA_038239185.1 Elainellales cyanobacterium
GCGCCAGCCAGAGGTGGCAGCGGCGATCGTCCGTTCAGTCGTTGAGGCGGTTCAGGTGCCTGTGACAGTCAAAACTCGGATTGGCTGGTCTGACCAAGAGATCAATGCCATGGAATTTGCCCAGCGAATGCAGGATGCAGGCGCGCAAATGCTGACGCTGCACGGTCGCACTCGCGCACAGGGCTATAACGGTGCTGCTCGGTGGGAATGGATCGCCAAAGTTAAAGCAGCCCTTTCAATTCCAGTGATTGCCAACGGCGATATTTTTTCGGTCGAGGCGGCTGTGCGCTGTCTAGAGCAGACCGGCGCAGATGGTGTTATGTGTTCTCGCGGAACGCTGGGCTATCCCTTTTTAGTGGGTGAAGTCGATCACTTCCTTAAGACTGGAGTATTGCGAGAATCCCCTACCCCGATCGAACGCCTCCAATGTGCTCGCGAACATCTAGAAATGCTGTGGCAATACAAGGGCGATCGCGGCATTCGACAAGCCCGTAAGCACATGTCCTGGTATGCCAAAGGCTTTGTGGGAGCAGCCGATCTGCGCGGACAGCTTAGTGTGGTGGAGACGCTTGACCAGGGGTTCGTAATTTTGGATCGAGCGATCGCCCTGCTGAGAGAGCATGGAGCCGAACCGCTGATGACGATCGAACCCTTTCCAACTTTGGCAACTGTCTAAATCTTGATCATTCTAAATCGGGTTCATCCTGCACCATGATCTGTCTTAAGGACGGTTATCTGGGTACAGAGAGGGGCAAAAAATCGCTATACTGCTGGATAGTCTTAACAATTTGTTTGCGTCAGTTTTTTTGCGCCAGTAGTTAATTATTCACAAGCTTTCCAGGGCCGGATTCATGACTTCATACGCCACTTCTACGGTTAGATCAGATTTGAGCGAGTTGCGACGGCTAAAAACCCTGCTGCCACCAGAGCTGAAAAGCTGGGTTTCTGTCGAAGCGACGACATCAGTTAATCCGCCCTTGATTACTTCTGAAGAAATTGGCAAAGATCAGGTCGAGGTTCAAATTGATCTAATTAAATGGGATGCGTTGGCCTTAGACCAGCGTAACTTGTTGTTCTGGCATGAAGTGGCTCGAATTCAGAACGACACGATCCCCAAAGATGGCTGGGAAATGGCTGCACTGGCGATCGGTTTAGGTGGCGCAGTGGGTGAGCTGTGGGTACAGGATGGCTTGCTGCTCTTGCTGGCACTGTCACTCTGCGGCGTGTCGGGCTATCGTCTCTATCAGCGCAACAATAACGACAAGCTAATTAAAGAATCTTTTGATGCGGATGAAAAAGCGATCGCTCTGGCCACTCGGTTTGGCTACACGCTGCCAAACGCCTACAAGAGTTTGGGCAGTGCCCTGAAGATTTTGATTGAGCAGTCCCCCAAGAAGCGCCAGCGAAAGAAATATGAATCTCGATTAGAAGCTCTCAAGCAGAGTGCCGCTAAAGCCAAGTCTAGAGTTAAGCCATCGCGAGGCGAAGCCTAGTGGTCTGTCAAGAATTATTTTGTGGGTTGAAAACCCCAAAATAATAACCCTTATCCCATCCCAGGCTCACAAATTGAAAGCTGACAAACCACTAAAGGCTTTGCTGAAAAGCGCTGAATGCGTTATTCTCTGAGTTTTCGTCCCTATTCTCGTCCGTTTCGACAACCCTTACAGACTTATCACGGCTTATGGCATGTTCGTGAAGGTTTGATTGTCCGGCTTACAAATGCAGAGGGAAGGTACAGTTTTGGAGAGATTGCGCCGATCGCCTGGTTTGGTAGTGAGAGTTTGGAGCAGGCGATCGCCTTCTGTCAACGACTCCCAACTCAAATTACTGCAGACACCATTTTTTCAATCCCATCTGATCTGCCTGCTTGTCAGTTTGGGTTTGAGTCTGCTTGGGAAACGTTGACCGAGCCACAGCCGATTGTTAAACCACCAAAAGATCTAACTTACAGTCAACTTTTGCCGACTGGTAGTGCAGCGATCAAGGCTATTCAGGCAAACCAGAGCAGCAGCACCTTTAAATGGAAAATTGGTGTCGCCCCTTTGAATCAGGAGCTTGAGGTTTTCGAGAAAATTATCGCTTGCCTGCCTCAAGGTAGTAGATTGCGCCTAGATGCCAATGGCGGACTCGATTGGCACCAAGCTTGTCAGTGGTTGGAAGTCTGCGATCATCTGAAAGTCAATGCTTTCAAGCTAATCGAGTTTTTAGAGCAGCCATTACCGATCGATCAGTTTGATCGAATGCAAAAACTGAGTTCCCAGTATGCAACACTGATCGCTCTAGATGAATCAGTCGCAACATTGGAGCAGCTAGAAGTCTGTTATCAGCAGGGCTGGCAAGGCATCTTTGTGATTAAACCTGCAATCGCAGGTTCTATCCAGCGACTTAGGCAGTTTTGCCAGAATTCTCAGGCAGATGTGGTCTGGTCATCTGTGTTTGAGACCGCGATCGCCCGTCACTTTATCGA
>JBBSFA010000805.1:0-2461 GCA_038239185.1 Elainellales cyanobacterium
AGTCATAGTCTTTCGCCTGCTTATAGATATTGAAAAAGCGAAAGCCGCGCGCATCGTTGCCCACCCCTGCCGTGTAGTTCCAGTTGCCCCAATTGCTGCAAACATCGTAGTCAATCAACAGCGACTCAAACCACTCCGCGCCCATCCGCCAGTCAATTCCCAGATTCTTGGTCAAAAAGCTCGCCACGTTTTGCCGTCCGCGATTCGACATATAGCCCGTTGCGGCAATCTCGCGCATGTTGGCATCGACCAGCGGAAAGCCCGTCATACCCGATCGCCACAGATCAAAACGCTGCCAGTCCTGCTTCCAGGGAATCTCAACCCCTTGCAGCCCCGATCGCCGGAAAATTTTGCTGCCGTGCTTGGCGCAAATAAAGCGGAAATAATCGCGCCAGAGTAGCTCAAACACTAGCCAGTAAGTCGAATCATTCTGAACGCGATCGGCTTCGTACTGCAACACCTGTTCGTAGATGTAGCGCGGTGACAAACATCCCAGCGCCAGCCATGCCGAGAATTTAGAAGAATAATCTGCGCCCACCATCTGATTACGCGTTTCTTTGTAAAGCCGCAGCCGATCGCCTTGCCAAAAATATTGATCAAGCCGAGCCAAGCCAGCGGTTTCTCCGCCCGCGTAGCGCAGTCCCGATCGATCGTCAAATTTGGGGGCTTCCAAGCCCAAGTCTGTTAGAGTCGGCAGTTCTCCAGCGGCAAGACTCTCTGGGAGCGATCGCAAGGTCTGAGGAGTCGGCAATGGCGATCGCACCGGAGCCTGCTTTTCGACCTGCTTACGGAAACTCGTAAAGAGTTCGGGGATGTCTTGCAAATCGAATGGCAAATCCTCCAGATGATAGAGCGTATGCCCCCAGAAAGACTTTAGCGAGACGTTGAGGGGCTTCAAAGCCTCTTGCAAAGCCATCTCAACCGCTGTTTCTTCAGCGGTCACTTCAGCCGAGCAGTGAACCGCCGAAACCTGAAGCTGCTGCGCCAGAGCTGGGATGACCTGTTCTGGTTTGCCCTGACGCACGATCAAATCACTGCCGATCGCCCGCAGCGATCGCCGCAAATCCGCCACGCTCTCCAGCAGGAACTTTGCCCGAAAGCTGCCTGTTTTGGAAAAGCCGAAGGTCGTTTTTTCAAACTGGCGCGGATCAAAGCAGTACACCGGGATCGCGATCGCATGTTGCTTCAAGGCTTGATGCAGCGGCTGATGATCCTGCAATCGTAAATCGTTGCGATACCAAATTAGAATCGGAGAGGTCACAGTTAAAGGATGCTTAGGGACAATCCGAAAGCTCTATGCAGATCTTCTGGAAACTGGCTATTGGCAAATATGGCTATTGGCAAATATGGCTATTGGCAAATATGGCTATTGGCAAATATGGTATAGCCTCTGGCAGATAAAACCTTCACCCGATCGACGTATTGCTACTACAGTCTGTCTTGCTTCGTCCTATTGAGGCACAAGTCATCCTCACTCCCGAAACCGTCAATGCGATCGAGTCCAACCCATGCCGGAAAAGACAACCTCTACACGCATCTGTTCCGGAAGATCTAGATTTGACGCTTTGATGCATTCCAAATTGGGAAGTTCTGCTGGCGATCGCTCCTGAATAGCTGGAGCTTCAGCCATTGGCGCTAGTTAACAGCGGCATTGGGGAATTCTAAACCGAACCCCTTTTTCAGGGCAGTCCGCAGAGCAAGAAAATAGGTTGAACTTCCCAGCTAGCAGCAGTCTTTGAGCGCTCGAAATCAACATGTGGTTTAAGCTTAAACGTCAAATCAGACAACTTTCTCCGCAATGGTGCATCCGAATGCGCCCAGTTTTAGTGATTATTCCCAGTCTGGCAATTCCCTTGATTGCCGCAAACACGCTGGGGGTCTTCAATTTACTAGAATGGGCAGTCCGAGATGAGTTTTTTCGTTTACGTCCGCCAGAACCGCAAGAAAACGCCGTTGTAATTGTCACCATTGATGAGGCAGATATTCAAGCGGCAGGACATTGGCCGATTCCCGATCGCAGTCTGGCAAATTTGCTGATCGCAATTCGTGCCCAACACCCGCGAGCGATCGGGCTTGACCTTTATCGAGATTTACCAGAAGAACCTGGACATCAAGCGCTAGTTGAAGTGTTTCGCTCAACACCCAATCTATTTGGCGTTGAGAAAATCGTGAACGATCGCGTCTCCCCGCCTCCCGTGCTAAAGAAATTGAATCAAGTCGCACTAGCAGATATCGTCTTAGATGCCGATCGCAAGGTGCGTCGCGGATTGCTGTCAGCGCAGGACAGCCAGAATTCAGCAACGGTCAAAACCGGGTTAGCTGCTCAAGTCGCCTTAAAATATCTGGTTCTCCATCGGTTTGTGTAGAACAGGTTTACTATAATCAGTCTGACTTGATGAAAAGCTAAAATCAGAGAAACCCAGGCGCTAAGTTGAGGAGCCAACCCGATGAGAATCGGCTA
>JBBSFA010000806.1:0-2460 GCA_038239185.1 Elainellales cyanobacterium
ATCTTGCAAGCCAGACAGGTTTATCAACAGCGTTTAACGGCACTGATTCAAGGCGGATTTGACCCGTTTAATCCGGCGATCGCGGCGGAGCTGAAGAAGTTTCAGGTGAAGAAAAACCTGACGGATGCGGAAGTGGAAGCGATTTCTCAGCCAATTTTTGCCGGGGCAGAAGCGGCGCGGCAAGCAGAACTGCGACAGCAAGCAGCACAAAGGCGGCAGGAAGAGGAAGAGAAGCAGCATCGCTATCGGCAAGAATTACTCCGAGCCACCGCAGCCGCCTACCCGATCGCCGACTCGATTTGGCTTGCCTTGAAGTCTTTTCAGCAGCAGATTGGGCTGAGCGATGAAGCTGCCTCTGCGATCGAACAGCCGATCTTAGAGAGACTGGAGGCAGAGCATCAGGAGAGGCTAAGACAACAGGAAGCCGATCGCCTTCGCAGAGAATTGGAAGAAAGGCAGCGGCAGGAACAAGCGAGGAAGCAAGCAGAAGCCGATCGCCTCCGCAGAGAATCGGAAGCAAGACAACGACAAGTAGAAGCCCAGCAAGCAGAAGCCGATCGCCTTCGCAGAGAGAAGGCAGAACGACAGCAGCAACAAGCAGAAGCCGATCGCCTCCGTAGAGAATCACCGGAACGGCAGCGACAGGAAGCTAATCAACCAGCAGAAGCCGATCGCCGCTCTCCAAATTGGTCACGCCGTCGTGTGATCCGAACCGCTGGCTTGGCGGCAATTGGTGTTGCGGGAACTGGCATTGCGGTTACAGGAGGACGACTGCTCCAGCAGCAAACTCCATCGGTGACTACCAATCAGCGGCAAACTTCATCGGTGACTGTCAATGACAAGGGAGAAGTCGTCGATCGCCATCCTGTTCAACCAAAGATCTTTACAGAAGACTTGGGCAACGGCATCACGCTGGAAATGGTGCAAATTCCAGGCGGAAAGTTTCTAATGGGTTCTCCAGATGGTGAGAAAGAACGAGACACAGATGAGTCTCCGCAGCATCCGGTAACTGTGTCACCGTTCACAATGGGCAAGTTTGAAGTGACACAAGCCCAATGGAAAGCGATCGCCTCACTGCCTAAAGTAAAAGCTGATCTCAATGCTGATCCCTCCAGTTTCAAAGGTAGCGATCGCCCGGCTGAAAACGTTTCTTGGAATGATGCGATCGAGTTTTGCGATCGTCTTTCTGTCAAAACTGGGAAAAAGTATCGCTTGCCCAGCGAAGCGGAATGGGAATGTGCCTGTCGGGCTGGGACTACAACTCCTTTTCATGTAGGTGCAACGCTGTCTACTGACTTGGCAAACTACGACGGCACATCTGTCTATGGCGCGGGTGTAAAAGGAGAGTCTCGTCAGCAAACGATCGCAGTTGGTAGTTTTCCACCCAATGCCTTTGGGCTTTATGACATGCACGGCAACGTTTATGAATGGTGTGCCGATTACTATCACGCTAATTATCAAGGTGCGCCTACGGATGGAAGTGCTTGGCTAGAAGGTGGCGATCGCACATATCGACTGCTGCGCGGGGGTTCTTGGTACAGCAATCCTAGGAACTGTCGCTCGGCGATTCGTGACAGGTACGATCCGGACAGCAGGAACATCAGCATTGGGTTTCGGGTTGTCTGCGGTTCTGCGTGGACTTAACTTAGCCCTTTTCTCTTCTTGCCCTCTTGCACTTTACACTGCTATCATTTTACCCTATTCGCGCGAAGCGCGATCAAAATTTTTTGAGATTTTTAGGCTAAATACTTTAAAGTCTTTCGCTTTGCAAACAGGGATTGACAGGTCAGATTATCTGAATACTATACATAGTCACAAATCAAATTTATCAACGCCTATGAGCGACCTCCCCATCATCCAGAAAACCTACGATCTGATCAAATGGTATATCCTTGTACTCGATCGCCTACCCCGCAATCACCGATTCACTTTGGGCGATCGGGTTATCACAGGATTATACGACATTTCAGAAGGATTAATCAAGACATGTTACGCCACAGAAAGACTTTTTCAGCTCAAATTGCTTAACATCCAACTCGATATTCTACGACATCAAACCCGCCTGCTTTTAGACTTTGAATTAATCAAATCTGAGCGCTATGAATATGCCAGCAAGCTATTAAATGAAGTCGGCATTTGGGTAACAGATAGAGGACTTCAGCGGAGTTGCGATCGCCATCCGCCACAAAATCCGCTGCTGCCAACCTTCTGAGATCAAAGGAGCGATCGCCCCTCCAACTAGGAACTCTCAACAGAATCGCCTGCATCTTAGAGGATGTTTGAAAAGTGTCTATAGCTACCCGAACCGCCCCCTAAATCCCCGTCATGGGATTCTGTCAATAGAGAGGCACATAACTCCATAGAGGCTGGCAAGCTTGCCTCCAGTTACTTGATAAATTACGAGATCTGAGCGCGTACCTTGAAATTGAAAAAGTTGGCTTTGTTCAGATGGGTTCAATC
>JBBSFA010000807.1:0-2456 GCA_038239185.1 Elainellales cyanobacterium
CCCTCCATCCAGGGGTTAATCACGTAATCGACATCGTAATGGTCGGGCGCACACATGAGAAAACGAATAGATGAACTCATAAACAAGTCCTGTCGTAGGGTTGAGATAGACGCGGTTCGCAGGATGAGGCGATCGGCTTGTGACAAATGACACAGAAAGCCCATCGGCGCAAAAAGTCTGCCCGAAGTCGATCTCCTATCTTACTGCGGTTAGAGCAACGATCGCGGCGAAACCCCCAATGGTCAGAGAATGGTGATATATGCGTCTTAGCTTGATCGATAAAAAGCACTGTGCGGCAACACTCGGCGGACTTCCTCAACCGTAGTGCTGCCGTTCAAGATCTTCTGGGTGGCGCTCTTCTGGAACGAGTCAAAGGCGATCGTCTGGAGATATCGCCGCAGTTGAGTCACAGTCCCTTCGTAGATGATTTGGCGCACCGTGTCGTCCACATTCAACAGTTCAATTACCGCTTCCCGTCCCAGATAGCCAGACTCAAAGCAGTGAGCGCAGCCTTTGCCCTTGCGCCAGCCTTCCGGTTGGGCATCTGCCGACTTTAAGCCCAAAAACTTCAGGTCTGCCGGAGTCGGACTGTAGGGTTCGGCACAGTGAAGGCAAACCTTGCGGACGAGTCGCTGTGCCACAATCCCCAGCAGCGCATCGCTAATCAGTCCGGGGTCAGGACCAATGTCTTTGAGTCGAGGAATCGCCCCGATCGCATCGTTCGTATGCAGCGTCGTCAAAACCAAATGCCCTGTCAAAGCCGCCCGGACTGCCGTTTCAGCGGTTTCGTGGTCGCGGACTTCGCCCACCATAATGATGTCTGGGTCTTGCCGCAAAATTGCCCTGAGTCCAGCCGCAAACGTCATGCCTGCCAGCTCATTTACCTGAGTTTGGGTGATTTGGGGCAGCACATACTCCACCGGATCTTCGACCGTGACGATATTGACCGATTCCGTGGCGATCGTTTGCAGGCTGGTGTACAGCGTACTGGTCTTACCCGATCCCGTTGGTCCCGTGAAAATAATCATCCCCTGTGGCTCATGCAGCCAGCCCTGATAGATTGCTAGAGTCTGCGCTGAAAAGCCTAGATCGCCAATTTGAGCGAAAGAATTTTGCTGTCGCAGCAGCCGCATCACCGCCTTCTCGCCGGGTTCGCCTTTAATGCCGCTGATGCAGGGCAGCGTACTGACTCGAATATCCAACCCCTGTTCTTCTTGATCAACCATAAAGCGTTCGCCAATTCTGCCGTCTTGAGGGCGGCGGCTGTCGGCAATATCCATGTCGCACATCACTTTCAGCGAAACGATCACTTTGCGGCTGACTTTGGGTGGCAGCGTAGTGACATGGCGCAAGATGCCGTCAATCCGAAAGCGCACCTGCAAGCCTTCCGGCGAAGGCGCGAGATGAATATCGCTGGCGCGGTTGCGAAGCGCGCTCGATACCAGGGTTTTAATCCGCTCGATCTGGTTGTCTGCCTGCGAGAGATGCAGCTCGGCAATTTCGGTGATGTCTTCGTTTTCCAGCTCGCCAGTAATTGGATTGACGCTGCTAAGCGCGTTGATCTGATTGGTGTCTAACGATCGCAATCGATGCCAGTAGCGATAGCTTTTCTCAGTAATCGAGATAATCTGGATTTCTGTGCCCAGCCGATCGCCCAGATATTGCACCACCTGAGCCGTCAAAGTCACCGGACTGCCCAGATAGTAGCAGTTGCGCCAGAGCAGCAGCGGCATGATCGGCGGCACCAAATCGCGATCGCTAAACTTCCGCCAAAAGCGGAGGCTGACCTCCCGATCGAGGCGATCGAGTTCCACGTTGCCCTTGGAATCAACCAGCAGTTCGATCGCCTGTTCGCAGCTAATTCTCTGCTGTTTAAGCTGCTGCCAGACGGATGGGGGAAGGGAAGTTACCTGCATGTCACCAAGATTATACAAGAGCTGTATCTTTACAAGCGCTGCATCGTTGCGGAAATCGTATTTTCACGCAAAATACACCTGTCCGAAAGTAATATCAGTCTGAAAGCCGTATTCTTACAGAGCTGAATTCGTCACTGGGAGGATGGACAGCGTTGTCCTTGAGCGTCCAACCCATAGCAAGGCGGAGACGTTTTTCCTCTACCAAAAATATCTAACCCTCCCAGATTTCCGGGAGGACGGCTGTAAATCCGAGCGGCGGCAGCCCGGTTTTCAGGGTTCACATTTTTACCACAGATGCTGTTCAGATCCAGCACCGTTCCATCAGACTTGACCATGTAACAAAGCAGTCCATCGTCTACGGCTGCTGTCTCGGATGTCTCCTGTGCTAGACCAGCAGGAGCCGCGATCGCCAAGATCGCCAGATAAATACCCACTAAACCAATTCTGAAGCCCCAAATTTTCGTCATAATTTACCACCATAAGATTCTTCACGATACGCACTATGCCAGCATTTGCAGCACAGCACGAGTTGAGATGCCA
>JBBSFA010000808.1:0-2448 GCA_038239185.1 Elainellales cyanobacterium
CAGCATTAGTGTTACCAAGCTAACAGCCGACTTATGGGTTTGGCATCTGGTGATTACGGGTTTCCGGCTGTCTTCGGCTTCGCTCAGACAATACTCTTCGACAGGAGTGGTGAGCGAAGTCGAAACACTCTATTACCTGATGCGGCAAAACTGCCTGACTGCGCGCACCACGGTTAAATCTGTTCCGGTGCGTCGCACGTCTAGCCACTGGGTTAACTGCTCGGCGCTGACGCTGGGAAAAGCGCGGCTGGTCAAAGCATCGACATAGCTACCATTGACCAGGTGCTTAATTTTGATGCGGCTGTCTGTTGTTGCGCTGTTGTTGCGGTGCTGATAGAGCCACACTTCTGGCACGCCCATTGCCTGATAGATGCTGAGTTTGCTGTCTGAGCGGTTGGCAATATCGACTTCCAGAGCCAGATCGGGAGGTAAGTCGTTGGCGATCGCTTCACCCAAGCCCTGCCCTGCCTGGGCGTTTTGAATGTAGAAGCAGCTATCGGGTTCAACGCCTTTGCTGAGTTGGGGGCGGTTCATCGTCATGGAACCCAGATCGTTGAAGTCAAAGCCAAGTTCTTCTGCAAGGGTAAGCGCAACGGTCGCTAACACCCGATTGACGGCTTCGTGCGGTTGCCCTGGCATCCTGATTTCTAAGACTCCATTTTCATACGCCACCCGCGTCGATCGCGCGTCGCCTAACTCTTGTAACAGGGCGATATAGCTTTCCCAGGTGACACCATCAATGCGAATGGCACTGCCGGGAGCCAGCTCGATTTGGCTGATGGGAGTGGCAAGGATTGCGGTCATGGGGCTTTACCACGTTGAAAGCTTTTACTGTCATTTAAGCAGTTTTTACTGATTTTGCTTGTAATCAACGCAAATGACCAAACCTGCTAATAGCTCCTGGAGAATTTCGTCTGAGACCTGTCCCAAGCGTCTCATAAATCGCTCGGTTGAGAGGCTACGAACTTGCAGAACATTTCCGGCTGAGTCTCGATCGAGTCCGTTTTCTGAGCTGGCATTGATGCGTACCATGAAGGGACGATCGCTAAATTTAGCCTGCCAGCTTGTAATTGGAATAACAATCCTGAGCGGAATGGGGTCAAACAGGTCAGCAGTGATGACAACAACGGGGCGAGTTTTCTAAATTTCTTGCCCTCTGGTGGGGTTGAGATCGACCAACCAAATTTCACCACGCTTGGGGTTAGTCATGCTCCAGTTCCCAATCTTCCCCATCTAAGACGGCAAATTCGGTGAGTTCTGGGTCAGTGAGAAAATCTTGAGCCGTTGCCGCAATCGATTGCGCCAGGGTGTGATGCCGTTCTGCCAGAGGTAGTTTAGCGATACCGCGTAGCCCGGTAAGTGTGCCTGGAGGGATGGCAACCGAAGGATTCGTTTGACGTTGAGTGAGTTGTTTCTGGTAAAGAAACTCGGCAAAATCTAGCACTTCACTCACTTGTGCAGCAGGTAGGGCTTGGACGAGTGCGTAGATTCGGTCTGCGGCTGTCATAAGGAGAAAACAACGAAGCGGCTTTCTAAGTTTAACTTAAGGCGATAACTCACCCCGAAAGGCGCGGTGTTGCAGGGAGGCAAAGAGGGCATCGAGTTGGGCAAGGGATTCGCGGTGGGTAGCTTTGAGTTGCTCGATCGCCGCTACCCGCCGAGCAAATTCTTGTTGGAGTTGAAGAGGTGGCACAGACAACGAAATACCTTCTAGCATGGTTTGATTTACTTTAAGGGTTCCATTGGTAGTACGTGCCACGGATTCAATTTGTAACCGTACAGCATTAGAGTTCCAAACATATTGGAGAAAAGCTCGGCTAATGCGGTTTAACTCAACTTGTGCGGCAATGATAGTATCAGGAAAAGCAACATCAGGCATGGATTGAAGCGGGAAATAGCCTTTACCAACCAAATGAACATTTCCATTACCTCGGCAGATGAGGAAATCTCTTTCAGTTACAGTTTGGTGAGACGGCAGCGGTAATTGAAATGTGCTCGTTTTAATTGCACTGGAATTAAACTCTCTACCTGTGATAGCTGATAACGTCAAAACCTTGCTAACCACTTTTCCTGAATTTGACGGAGAGACTCCATTACGAAGCGGGGCACTCAGAAGCTCTTGAAAGTGCGCGGAGTCCCAACCTTTTGGATTTGTTGCTGGGTCGCCGAACATTTCGAGGAAGATGGATTGGACGATCGCATCCAATGCCCCCAAAGCCTGCCGACGCAGCCCTCGAAGCTCTTCTGCCTTATCGAGAATGGCTGCAATGCGCTTTTGTTGGGCGATCGGGGGTAGGGGAATTTTAAGCGCCTTCAAGTCAGGAGCTTTAAGAGTTTTAATTGTTGTGCTAGAAGATATTCCGTCTAGAGCTGCAATAAATTGAGGAGAGCGCATAAATCTCCACAAATAACGCTCATAAACCTTTGATTTATCTGGAGATACACGAA
>JBBSFA010000809.1:0-2435 GCA_038239185.1 Elainellales cyanobacterium
AATAAGGGTTAAGGAAGAACACCATGAGAATTGCCAACGACATTACAGAATTGATCGGGCGTACACCGTTGGTGCAGCTCAATAAAATTCCCCAGGCAGAAGGCTGTCTAGCGCGAGTAGTGGTGAAGCTAGAGAGCATGAATCCCGCTTCGTCGGTGAAAGACCGAATTGGGGTGAGCATGATCCGTGATGCAGAAGCCAAAGGCGCGATCCACCCCGATAAGACGGTGTTGGTAGAGCCGACCTCCGGCAATACCGGGATTGCGCTAGCGATGGCGGCTGCCGCTAAAGGCTATCGGCTGATTCTGACGATGCCAGAAACGATGAGTCTAGAGCGGCGATCGATGCTGCGAGGCTATGGCGCACATTTGGAGCTGACATCGGGTTCAGAAGGGATGCGAGGTGCCATTCAGCGGGCTGAAGAACTGGTGGCAAAAACGCCTAATGCCTACATGCTGCAACAGTTTAGCAATCCTGCCAATCCTCAAATTCACCGCGAAACCACAGCCGAAGAAATTTGGGAAGACACCGATGGACAGGTCGATTTTCTGATCGCTGGAGTTGGCACAGGCGGCACGATTACAGGTGTCGCAGAAGCACTAAAGCCCCGCAAGCCCAGCTTCAAAGCGATCGCCGTTGAACCTGTCAGCAGCGCCATCCTGTCGGGCGGAATGCCGGGTTCACACAAAATCCAGGGCATCGGCGCAGGATTTATCCCCAAGGTGCTGCGAACTGAACTGATTGACGAGATCATCACGGTTTCAGACGACGATTCGATCGCCTTCAGCCGCCGCATGGCGCGCGAAGAAGGCTTACTCTCCGGGATTTCGTCCGGCGCAGCTTTGGCGGCGGCAATTCGAGTCGGCAAGCGTCCCGAAAATGCGGGCAAGCTGATTGTGATGATTCAGCCTAGCTTTGGCGAACGCTACCTCAGCACGGTGCTGTTCAAAGATTTGGAGCTAGCCGAGCCGAGTTTGGTATAAAGCGATCGGGTGTGCCGCTTGTCCAACTGGCATAAGAGCGTAACTTTACTCAAGTTTTCCTGGCTATTCTCTGCGGCATTTTATGCCTTTAGAGCAAGTTTGAAAAGTATCATGAAGCACCCGTAGGGGCGCAGCATTCGGCAGGAAAGTTATCGACTTACCGATAAACGATCGCCCGAATGCCGCGCCCTTAGAGGCGCATCAATAACTTTTCAAATACACGTTTGGCATAGGGTGAAAACATTGCAAAAAAGCTTTAGTGCGGTGCTGAGTGCCACGCTGAGGCTTTTTTTGCGATCGGATGGATGACTTAGAAGCCTAGATCCCCGGTTTCTCTTTGGGCTGGCTTGTGACACTTGCTGATTTTGGCAGAAACCGGGGATCTGGGTGCGCGGGAACTTGTTGACGCGCTTCAACGATCGACAACCTTATAGCTATCCAGATCCAAAATTGTCCCACTGATCAGGGCGATCGCTCTGATAAAGGTGGCATATTTCAAGTAGGGTGTCCGAGAGAATACTAGGAAAGAATACTAGGGCGAACGCGGTTCGATTGCTGTTTTAGATGAGGTAACTGAGCAATCTGCGTTATCCCGTCGAAGTTCACAGGTTAACGAAAACTTTTTGAAAGACCATCCGGATTTTTGTTTTACAAGCTGTAGAAGGATTATAAGAAGAGTTCAAAACATTTTGAACTTTTTTTATACGATGAACGTTCAGTAATAATTGAACACGCTGAAGATTCAATAGTTTGACTCCGTTCAAAACTCCTTCTCCCGCATCTCACAGCACGATCACTCTCCTGCAAACCCGTAGCAAGTAAGGGAACATCTCAGCCATGTCAGCGTCATTCAATAACGGAACCCCTCAAAGCCAAGTCCTGTCCATGAGCCGCGAATCTTTGCCCGTATCCTGGTCATCAGTCGAGGCGATCGCATCCCATGCATCGGTGTCCGCAGACAAACTCTCGAATTTTGACCTGATTCTTCAGTGCCAGTCGGGATTACGTCCGGGCAAGAATGTATTTGCGGAACTAATTCGGCGCTATCACCCTCATGTGGAAAAGGTGCTCTACCACTTAGCTCCCGACTGGACGGATCGAGCTGATCTTGCCCAAGAAGTCTGGATTCGCGTCTACCGCAATATCAAACGACTTCAGGAACCTGAAAAATTCCGGGGATGGCTCAGCCGGATTGCGACGAACTTGTTTTACGATGAGCTTCGTAAGCGCAAGCGAGTTAGCACCCCTCTCTCCTTAGATGCCCCTCTGAGCGTGGGAGATGGCGAAATGGACTGGGAAATTGCCTCGGATGGCCCTAGCCCTTCTGATCAAATGGCAACCCAAGAGTTCTATGACCAACTGCGCGCAGCGATCGCTGACCTACCCGAGGCATTTCGCACTACAATTGTGCTGCGAGAGATCGAAGGAATGGCTTACGAGGAAATTGCTGAA
>JBBSFA010000810.1:0-2435 GCA_038239185.1 Elainellales cyanobacterium
ACCCCACGCTTTGTGGATCTGGGAACGGCAGCAGGAATGCGAACCGATCCAGATGTCCAATTCCGCGTCAACCAGGGCGTGAACAAGAAGCGCGAACAGACGAAAGTCTTCAAGCTCACGGGGCAATCGCCAGCAGCGGTCAACACCGCCATCCGTGCTGCCTATCGGCAAATCTTCGAGCGCGACATTGAGCCGTACATCGTCAAGAACGAATTCACTGCACTGGAAAGCAAGCTTAAGAACAACGAAATCAACCTGAAAGAGTTCGTTGAAGCGCTAGGGGTTTCTAGCCTCTACATCAAAGAGTTCTACACGCCTTACCCGAACACGAAAGTGATCGAGCTAGGCACGAAGCACTTCTTAGGTCGCGCCCCGATCGATCAGGCAGAGATCCGCATGTACAACAAGCTGCTGGCAACCGAAGGCTTGGGTGCATTTATCCGCGCCATGGTGAATACGGTGGAATACGCGCAGGAATTTGGCGAAGATACCGTGCCTTACCGCCGCTATCCGACCCTGCCTGCTGCCAACTTCCCCAACACCAACCGACTCTATAACCAGCTCACGAAGCAAAATAAGGACGTAGTGGTTCCTAGCTTCGAGCCAGTCAAGTCCCGCATGGACATCACCAAGATGCCGCTGATGAGCAAGGCAATGGCGGATGTAGAGAAGCAGGCGCAGGAGGAAAGCCAGCGTCAGTTTGCCGAACTAGGACGATCGATCGCCCCTGGTTTCGAGCTATCTGAAGCGAGTGTGTCCCCCTCGCGTCGCAAGCCCGCTCGCATCTATCGGTTCAATGCTACCGACACCGAGCAGGAGCTGGTGATCAACGCTCTATACATGCAGGTGCTGGATGTAGAGGGCGGCGTGCCGGACGAAATGAAGCGATCGGATCTGGAAAGCAAGCTACAGACGGGCGAAATCTCGGTACGCGAGTTCGTCAAGACTTTGGCTAGCTCCGAGATCTACGTCCGCCGTTTCTACACGCCCTACCCGAACGCGAAGGTGATTGAATTCCTGTTCCGTCATCTGCTCGGTCGCGCTCCTGCCACCTTTGCTGAGGTTTGTCAGCACAGCCAGCTCATGGCTGACAGCGGCTTGAAGGCGGTTGTGAATGCGATGGTAGACAGCGCAGAGTATGGTCGCTACTACGGCGAGGACACCGTGCCCTACCAGCGCTATCCCATATCTGTCTGCGGATAGCTAGATGGGTTAGCCTCTAGGCTAATGCGAATTTGATCAGGAGGTGGCTCTGCCATCTCCTGATTTATTTTCTGAGGAATAACGATTTTAAAACAAAAATAATTCAAACTGATATCGCTTTTATGTTCAATCCCTTGAGCTTTTCCCTTAAAATGCACACAAGCAGGACATTAAGTTGTATAGCCGCTGGTTGTAGCGGATAATTCTGTAGGCACATTGGGGAAGCTAGGGTGGAAAAACTGGACGCAGCTCAGCTAGATCAGCTTAAGGAAATTGGCGCACATCTCCAGCAAGTTCGCCAATCGCAGTCGCGATCGCTCGAAGAAATTGCGACCAAAACCTGTATTCGCCTGCCTCTGCTGCAAGCGCTGGAAGCGGGACATGGACAAGTGCTGCCAGAGCCAGTCTTTGTGCAGGGGTTCATTCGGCGCTATGCCGATTTGCTAGGGCTGGATGGCACCAGCCTTGCCCGGACTTTCTTCGTCAACCGGGGCATGGTAATCAATCCAGAGCCGCCGATCAAGAGCAGCGCTGAGCCTGCTTATTTGGCTCCGCCGAGAGTCGCCCCTCTCCAAAAGGCTAAATTCTCAGAATCAAAGTTTGCAGAATCAAAGCCTTTAGAATCAAAGCCCGCAGAATCAAAGTTTGCACCGCTATCCTCAGCGTTTGGGCAGGAAGGGCGATCGCTGTTTCAATCCAAGGGGGCTTATGCAGTCTATGCGCTTCTAGCGGCTTTAACGCTGGGCGGCATTGTTCGGAGTTTCTTCACCGCTGCGCCCTCGCCTGTTACCGCTGGCTCGACTACCGCTGACTCTACAGCTTCTAGTCCGACGATCGCAAAGCCCCCTGCGCCAAGTGTTAAGCCTGCTGCGCCCTCCCCTGCGGCTCAGGTTTCACCTACTTTCCCAGTGGAGATTGCTTCACCCACCCCCAGTCCTTCGCCTGAAAGCGCGGCGATCAGCAATGCTCCCGTCAGTGTAGCGATGCGCTTCATAGACGCGGCTTGGGTGCAGGTGCTAGTGGATGGTCAAGTGGATTATGAAGGTACTCTGCCGAAGGGAACAACGCGAACCTGGTCAGCCAAGCGCCAAATTACGGTGCTATCGGGCAACGCAGGTGCAGTTTCACTTTCTGCAAATAATGGCGCATCGAAGCTGATGGGAAGTCTGGGGGATGTAAAGGAACTAACGGTGACTGCGAAGAACTAGAGCTAATGCCAGAGGGACCTGAAA
>JBBSFA010000811.1:0-2431 GCA_038239185.1 Elainellales cyanobacterium
TGAGAAAATTCGCAATAGTTGGAGCTTATTGAGAATGGTTTTGGCTACAGATAGCGATGTTTATTACCCAAAACGCTACTACTATTCTCCAAGCAATTTAGATGCGTTTGCCCTGGCTTGTAATTCAGGTCATTTGCTCTAACGCCATTTTTGGTGTATGATGCGCCTACCTGTGTCTACTTGGAGAGGTGGCAGAGTGGTCGATAGCGCTCGACTTGAAATCGAGTGTACCGGAAGGTACCGAGGGTTCGAATCCCTCCCTCTCCGTCTTATCCCTATCTGACAGCCAAGACTTGGTCAATCTAATTCGTTGCGTGAGGGCTTACTGTCATCTGGTTTCAATCTGTTGCAGACTTGGCGATCGCTTCCAACTGCAATCCTGGCGGATAAACGCCCTCTTCTTTAATTCGCTTAATTAGCTCTGCTGGGATAGGAAAGTTGAGTCGTTCTCCTAGAGCGCGAAGGATGTCACCGCGATCGATTACCCCTGCCACCGCGCCTGCGGGAGAGAGTACGGTGATCCGTCGAAGCGATTCTGCCTCTAGCTGGACGACGACCTGTTTCAGCGAAGTCGATTCAGCGACCGAGGGAATTTCGTCTAGCGGCTGAACAATATCTAGCAGTGGCTGGGTTTCCCAGCGAACCCGATCGATTGTTTGCAATGCCTCGACCTGTACCAAGCCGCGATAGCGACCCTCTGATGCAGCATAATAGCTCGGCGGCTGGGTTTCCTTCAGCAAAAACTCATCAGAAAACTGACGCAAGCGCATCTCCGCTTCTACCACTCGAAACTCGCGCGTCATCGCATCAGAGGCTTTGAGCTGAATCAATGTTTGCTGAAGATCGGTGACTCGCAGGTAAGCCCCCGCGTTTCGTACCCCAAACCAGCCCAGCAGCGCGATCCATAAATAGCCAAACTGTGGCTCCCGGATGTAGGCAATCACACCTAGAAAAACCGCCGTCAAACCCACGGTTTGACCCACTCTTGCCGCCCAGCGAACCCCCTTTAGGCGGCTCCCAGTTGCCCGCCAAATGGCAGCCTTCAGCACTTGCCCACCGTCCAGCGGCAAGCCTGGAATCATGTTGAATAGCGCCAGCACTAAATTCAACCCAGCTAAATTCTCCAGAACTGCGATCGCTGGATCAGGCAGCGGCAAAGCGTAGCGAATTACCGTCAGCACTACAAATAGGCTAAAGCTAACGGCTGGCCCTGCGATCGCCACCTGAAAAGCCTGACCCGGCGTTTTGGATTCCTGATCGATCGACGCAATGCCGCCAAACAGAAATAGCGTAATCGAGGTGACTGGAATCCCCTGCGATCGCGCCACCAAGCTATGTCCTAGCTCATGCAGCAGCACCGAGCTGAACAGGGCGATCGCCATCAGAAATCCTGCAATCCATGCCCAGCCGCCCAGCCCTTCCTGCTGCCATTCCGAGCCATACAGAAAAGTCACCAACGCTAAAATTAAAAACCATGAGGTATCAAGCAGCAGGGGAATGCCAAATACCTTACCAACGCGCCAACCTGATCTCATGGTAAAAAATCCATTGATCTAACCCTTTAATTTTACCGAGTCTAGTCAATGGTGTGCCTAGTTTACGTCTGGGGGGTTACAGCAAGCCGGCGTTGCCCAGTCCCAGGATGAACCCAGTGCCCAGCACATGCCCAAAGCTCATGGTTGCCAGCAGTTCTGCCAGCCCAAACCCGGTAAACATAGCGGGCATCTCCATCGGCAGCTTAGGGCCAACGCCGCGATTTTTGATCGCGTAGTAGCCGATCGCGATCGCAAACAGGTTACAGGTAATCATCACTAAAGCCACTTGAAATGACCAAGCGGGAGTGCGAGCAACGGCTCCGAGTAGGATAAGGTGAGTCAAAATTATGTCTCCTAAAAGATACTAAGTTTTTGATGCAGACTTTTTGATAGCACAACGCAAAGCGCACCAATCAAAAGGATTATAAAATTAGCCTTGAGCCAAGATCAGTTTTGTTTGAAGAGTTAACAGTTGATCCGAATCTCAGATACAAATCTTTAGAGCCGATTGTTAGCAGAAGTTGCAGAGGTGTGAATGCGAGTCAAAATTTGCGGCATTACTAAACCCGATCAAGGCAGAGCGATCGCCCAACTGGGGGCTTCTGCACTGGGGTTCATTTGCGCCCCGGAATCGCCTCGTTTTGTTTCGCCAATGCAAATTCGGCAGATTGTGGAGCAACTGTCTCAAGCTGGATGCCCAGAGGTCGATCGCGTCGGAGTGTTCGTCAATCCAACAGCGACAACAGTGATAGACACTGTAGCGATCGCGCAGCTCAATGTCGTGCAGCTCCATGGCAACGAATCACCACAGTTTTGTCAAACGCTAAAAGCAATGCTGCCGAGCGTGGAGATCATTAAAGCCCTGCGGGTGCGAAATGCAGAAACGCTGAACCAAA
>JBBSFA010000812.1:0-2430 GCA_038239185.1 Elainellales cyanobacterium
CATGGCTGTTTCTAGCGGTACAATCGCTGTGCCACTAGCCTTCTGCTCAGCGCTATCCTGCACCAACGTATGCCGCAAATCTCCCCAGCCCTGAACTTGCGCCGCTTTCAGCTCGCCTTCCGGCTGTTCTAGCCAGTAGGGCGATCGCGTCAGATGAGTTCCCCCAGCAATCGCTTTGGCGATCGTCCCTGCCAAATCAGCCACCCGAAAAGCAACATCCGCAACACCTGGAGGATGAGATTGCAGATAGGCAAACACAGGACTCTCAGGCGTTTTAGCCGACGACAGCAGAAACCGCACCCGATCGCTCTGAATCACTTCTGTTTGAGTATGGCTACAGGCAAAGCTAGCGATCGATTGAAACTCTAGCGTATGGATGAACCAATCTCGCCATGTTGAAGCATTTTCAACGTAGAACTGGATATGTGCAATATTCATGGCGATTCAGCCTCTGACCTTCAACATTCTATTTTGTAGCGATCGCAGCAATTTAAAGTCAGCCAGTTGGTAGAAATCCCAGGCTTTGCAGTTAACTTGTGAGAGGCGCTTCAAACAAGTGGCTTTCGGGCTAAAGGTGAATCCTTATCTTAGCGATAGGCAGCATCTTAGCGATAGGCAGCAGCGATCGCCTTATCCATGCTGCTGCCTTTGTATTGTTTTGCCGGATACTGATCGAGATGGCGAAAAATGGCGATCGGCGCTTGGATTCGACAGGTAAAAAATTCCGTCGCTGCCTGACTGTCTGGCAGGAGCTTAACTTTGGGAGCCAGATCTTTAGGGGGATCGCCTTGCCAACGCCACTTCACCTGCGGTGGAATCGCATCAATCACCCGGTGGTAGCGCCAGTCACACTGCTTTCCCAACGCGCCAAATTCCTTAAGTTCACGTCGTAGTAACGAGGCAAGCAAAAAAGAAGCCGCCGACTGATCCCCGTCGATCGCCTCCATAACCTCTTGGCTCGCGCCTTCGGGGAACGGAGGTCGAGAAATATCTTGGCTTTTAGCGATCGCTTGCTCTAACCGGGCTATGGTGCTGTAAGATTCTGGAACTGCAAATACAGCCCCTTTCCCAGTTCCTTCCTCTCGATACATAAAACTCACGAGCCGAAACCCTGGCTTCAGCCAAAGACCCGGAAGCTTCACGATCGCATCCCCTGGATTAACAGCGCTGATGACCCACTGTCCCGTAGGCAGGACAATTTCTTCAGGAATCAGCCCCCCGAATTGAAACAGGCCGCTTAAATCATCTAAGGAGACCGGCTCAGGGGGTTCTTCTGTGTCGCCCAAATTTGCCCAGATCTGCGACTGTTGCTCAACATCGGTTAACAGCAAGGCATTTTGAATATATTGCCTGACTTTGTTAACGGTAGCGATTGGAAACTTCTGGATTGACATGAGCAGAACCGTGGGATGAAGCGATCGCAAAATGAGGCTAGGCAGGCAACCGGGTCATATGAGCAACCAGGTCAAGTGCCTCAATCATATATGCAAATCCGATGCAGAGACCTATCGCTGCGCTACGCTTGCAAAATTTATCTCTAAATGACTCAAAGCCTGGAAGTGCGATCGCACTTCCAGGCTTTGAGCTGTTTTCTTTTCAGGAAAAGCCATTAAGCATCCATTGCTTCTGCCATGCTCTGATAATTCGCAGCTTGATCCGGTTTACCCCGATCGGCAAAGGGATCGGTATAGAGATTCAAGAGTTGCATCACCAAATACCAGAAGAAGATTGGACCTTCTAGCAAATAGCGTCTCCAGAGACGGCGAGGCTCTGAGAGCAAGCGATAAAGCCACTCCAGACCCATCTCGCTGATCCACTTAGGTGCACGAGCCACATTACCTGCTTCAAAGTCGATCGTTGCACCGATCGCCAAGAAAATCTTGACATGCTTGAAGCGATCGCGATACTGATGAATGAATTTTTCTTGCTTGGGTGCACCAACGCCAATTGCTAGGACGGTTGCACCTGACTCATTAATTAAATCAATAATCTGTTCACACTCTGCTTCGTTCTTTTCAAATCCGAACGAAGGAGAATGAGCACCAATAATCATCTCACGACCAAATTTATGATTAATCCGCCGCTGCGCCTCAGAAGCAACTCCTTCTCGCGCACCCAGAAGGAAAATTTTGGTAGCCTCATTTTTGCTGTGATATTGGCAAAATGCAGGAAATAGGTCAGACCCTGAGATTTTCTCTTTAATCGGAATCCCTACCAACTTAGAAGCATAAAATAGAATTTTGCTGTCGCAAGTTTTAAATTCAGCACCGCTGTAAGCAGCGTAAAATTCCCGATCGACCTGTAGCTTGACGAGATGATCAACGTTTGGAGTATAAACAACGCCATATTTGAGCTTCTCTAGTAGCTCTGCCATTGAGAGGTTGTCGATAGACGCATTCAATAATTTGACGTTTCTCATTCGGAGTACTC
>JBBSFA010000813.1:0-2428 GCA_038239185.1 Elainellales cyanobacterium
ATTGCGGGTTCTGAAAGGCGATCCGTGAAACTAGCAGCTTCACTCATGACACTTTCTTCACTCGTGACACCTTCTTGACTGATGGCGCTGGGTTGTATAAAAGTCATAATGGCACTTGCTTTCTTGCGCTTGCAAAAATTTATCTTTGCTGAAGAATTGTAAACAACCGTCCAGCCTTGTGCCATGCCTCCAGAGTTAGAGCCGCAAGTTAGAGATCGCGATCGCCCTCTATCGTTTACCCCGTTACAGATCCGGGCACAATAACGATGTTCCTTCGGATAGGGGATGTGCCTCCTGGCGATCGCTAGGAGGCTTTTATTGTTTAGGGATTATGTCTTCTTAATCGCGATCGCGCAAGGCTAAATCGCGATCGCCGCCGTTACCAAATCTAGCAAGAGTGATTGCTGGCGCAGTGTTTGGAGCACGCCTTCCACCGCGACCGGGTTGCCCGTCAGCAGCAGCAATGTTCCTTCTGCCGTTTCAGAAATCGTTTCGATCTGCACCAGATCAGCACTGCACCCGATCGCATTCGGGCTGGAGACTTTGGCGAGGGCGATCGATCGCAATGCCGGATCGTCATACGGATAATGATCCACCTGCAAGACGCTAGAGAGCCGTCCTAAAGCCCGCAGCAGCATCTCTTTTTTGCGATCGGTGGCACGGAAGCTGAGAATCAATCGACCCGTTTCGATCAGGGTTGCCGCAATGCCGCTGCTCAAGATTGCCTCCAACGACACGCCTCGATTAGAAAACACTGAGGCGGCAGCGGTCACAACGCCTGGTCGATCCAGGCACTTGACAACAAATACCCATCGTTGCTCTGGCATGACGGCACGTCCTATTTTTTAGTATGATCGCACCTCTCGCAGCAGTTGACCGATTCGGTCTGCCATCTGCTTCAGCATTCGCACTTCTTCCTCCCAAAGCTGAATCGACACCACCTGCGTCCAGCCAAACGGCGTGACGATGATGGGCACCCCAAAGGGCGTTTGGATGCCGTAAAACTCGCCGCTGAGCTGCACTTGTCCTGAAATCACCGCCTCGCGACCATCCAGCAGCGTTTTCACCAAATCAACGGTGACATTGGCAGTTGCCGAAATCGTTTTGGCTCCCGATAAATGCGTCACATACGGCTTCAACACGACTCTCAAATCGGGTGGGAGTCGATCGACAGCGGCATAGGCAGCTTGGATTTCGCCTCGATTCAGGTGTTCAAAGATGGCTTTTTTCTCTTGGGCTAACTCTGCTGGAAACTGACTCAGCGATCGCCCTTGCCGCAAACGCTTCAGCGTTGCCTCTAGCTCCTCGGTGTCCATCCCCTGCACCCGAACGCTGCTCCAAAGCGGTATCATATTTTCGCCATGCTCTCCCGCCACAAAGCCCTGAACCAACTGCCGCCGAATGCCCAAATCGTTGGCAATCTCGCGCCGAAACCGCAGCGAGTCAGAGTAAGCCCCAATGCCAATCACCCGATGTCTGCCCAAGTGGCGGCTAAACACCTCCACCGCTAGCTCGACGGGATTGGTGACGATAATGATCACCTCATGCCCATGTCCATACTGGGCGATCGCCTTCGCGTAAGTCTCAAACAGGGCTAAATTGGTGCGGGCTAGCTCGGCGCGACTGGTGACTTTGCCGCCTACGGTGGCTCCCGCTGCCATCACAATCACATCGCCCACAATTTCTTCAGGATGTAATGCCACATCTAGCTCTGGAGCCATTTCAGCATAGGCATCGCTCAAATCGCTACACAGCCCCGCCAAAATCTGTGCGCTCTGTCCTTCCACCCGCCCCACAAGCTGAAGCCGCTCTGAAGGAGAGATCGATCGCGACACCAAGAGCTGAGTGACAATTTCTCGTCCGCAGTCGCCGCTTGCGCCAATGATGGAAACATCCATAGAGTAGAAAGAAGAGAGAGCTGAAATCGGCAGTTAAAATTAGCCCTCATAACTTGCCTACGATCGCAACACCAGTACCGCCATTCGGGACTTGAGGCGATCGCCATGCAGCGGGCGCTAAGAGAAGCTTATCATTAGCTTAGGAATATGCCGTAGCGATCGAAGCGCCATGTTTGCCCTTGTCTCTCCCGAAAAAACTCATCTTCCACCTGGCTCAGTGGTGCGATTGCCTGCCACCTGGGAGGAATACCAAACGCTGAGCCAGCAACGCGGCGACGGTTCGATTCCGCGCCTCAAATATCGATCCGGAGAATTGCTTTTAATGTCCCCCCTGCCGCACCATGGAAAAGATGCCAGCCTAGTTGCTGATGTGATTAAAACCTTACTCGATCATGCAGAACGCGAGTATGATTCCTTTACCCCAATCACAATGACGCTACCCGAAGAAAGCGGCATTGAGCCAGATTACTGCTTTTACATTGACAATTGGGAAGCGGTGTTAGGCAAAAAGCGCATCAATTGGCGGATTG
>JBBSFA010000814.1:0-2424 GCA_038239185.1 Elainellales cyanobacterium
AAAGAAGAGCTGGAAGCACAGTTAGCAGATTTGCAAGACACAGTCGCAAGGCTGCATCACCAAAATCAAAGCCTGTCGTTTTACTATCAGGCAGCCGTCGAAGAATATGAGCGCTATCGAGCTGTAGGAGCGATCGCTCGACATCTGCGGCAGTCGCTTGATTCGGCTGAAATTTTGCAGCAAACCGTCACCGCAGTCCAGCATTTGCTCCAGGTCGATCGCGCTGTCCTCTATCAGTTTCAGCCAGAGGAAATCTTAGCCAGCGCTTCGGGGAATCTTTCAGAGCGATCGCCCGATCGGACATCTGAGTTCAACCAAGCCTCTGTGGTTGCAGAAGCAGTTCAGCCCCATTGGCCATCCTTACTGGGTCAGCGGCTCAATTACGCCTTAACCCATCGTCTCACTAGCTTTTTCAGGGAACCAAAGGCATTAGCCATAGAATCTGAAGCGCAGATTGCCTTCCTGCCTGCGATCGCTCAGCTCATGCGATCGCAGGTGCAATCGCTGGTGGTCATCCCCATTCTGCGGGCAGCCCAGCCTTTCGGGATTCTCTGTGTGCATCAGTGCAGCCGTCACCGGAGCTGGAAGCCTTCTGAAATCGAGTCTTTGCAGCAGATTGGTAAAGAGGTAGCGATCGCGCTCCAGCAGTCGGCGCTGTATCAGCGATCGCAGCAGCTCAATATTGACCTGGAGCATCAAGTTGAGCAGCGCACCGATCAGTTGCGAACCGCGCTGAGATTTGAGTCCATGCTGAAGCGGATTACCGATCGCGTCCGCGACTCGCTAGACGGTAGCCAGATTTTGCAGGCAGCGGTGCAGGAACTGACCCTAGTGCTGAACCTAGGCGGCTGTAATGCGGCACTCTATGACCTGGATCAGGGCACTTCAACCATTCGCTACGAGTATACGCAGTCGATTCCCACCTGTCAGGGGCGCGTCTCGCAGATGGACGAATTCCCCGAAATCTACAAGCGCCTGAAGCAAGGGCAATCTCTCCAGTTCTGTTCGCTGCTGCCCAACCCCGACCGCGGCAGGGTGGCAATGCTGGCTTGTCCCATCTTTGTGGAGTCTCATCTCTCTGATGGCGGCGACCAAGCAGTGCTGGGCGATCTGTGGCTGATTCACGAAGAAGCCCATATTTTCCAGGAATTCGAGATTCGCCTAGTGCAGCAGGTGGCAAGCCAATGTGCGATCGCCATCCGGCAGGCGCAGCTTTACCAGAAAGCTCAGCAGCAGGTGAAGCTACTAGAGAAGCTCAATCGCCTCAAAGACGACTTCCTCAGCACGGTGTCTCATGAGCTTCGCACCCCCATCACCAACGTCAAAATGGCGGTGCAAATGCTGCGGCTGACTCCGGTGGAAGAAAAGCGTCAGCACTATCTCAACATTCTTGAAAAAGAAGCGACTCGCGAAGCCGATCTGATTAATGATCTGCTGGATTTGCAGCGCTTGGAAGCCGCTGCCGCTGCCGTTGAGCGCGAGGCGATCGACCTGCAAGCCTGTCTTTCTAGCCTGGTTGATCCTTTCCAGTCACGCTTCACCAACCGTCAGCAGCATTTTGAGTTCAGGTGTCCTGCCCAACTGCCGATCCTAATCTCCAATGAGGTGATGCTGCGGCGCGTTCTGGCAGAACTATTGAATAATGCCTGCAAATACACTCCGCCAAACGGCAGGATTAGTCTAGAAGTCGATCGATCGGCTTTGGGCGTTACCTTCAGCGTCTACAACGAAGCCCATATCCCCACTGAAGAACTCCCAAAACTTTTCGAGAAATTCTACCGCTGTCCCAACGCTGATCCCTGGAGTCAGGGCGGTACTGGCTTAGGCTTAGCACTGGTGCAAAAGCTAGTCGAGCAGCTTCAAGGCATTCTTCAGATTGAAAGCGCTGCCGGTTGGACAACGTTTAGAGTCAGCCTGCCAGAAAAACTAAACGAGTCTGATAAGTAGCCTAACTTTTGCAGCAATGGACATCACATATCGCCTAGAGGGGTTTGAGTTTGAGTGGAATGAAACCAAAGCCCAAAGCAATTTTGAGAAACATGGCGTGACATTTGAGGAAGCAGCAGAGGTTTTCCTCGATCCTTTTCACGTTATGGGTAATGCCTCAGCCAACCGCGAAGCAAGAGAATTTGCTTTGGGCTACTCGATCGCTGAACGGCTCCTGCTAGTAGTTCATCTTGAGCGAGGAGAAAGAATTAGAATGATCTCAGCCCGTGTTGCCACTCGTACTGAGCAGAAGTTATATGAGCAGTCTTGATGAAGATCTGGCACTAGAAGAAGATTTGGTATTGCGGGTGCATCCTCGCGAATCTGAGGCTGTTTCTATCCAAATTCCGAAAGATACGCTGGAGTCACTTAGGAAAGTGGCAGCACAGCGAGATATGTCGTTAGAAGCCTTAATCAAGCTGTATGTTGGCAAATGTT
>JBBSFA010000815.1:0-2423 GCA_038239185.1 Elainellales cyanobacterium
ACCCACAGCACTGAAAGAGTGTAATGCCGCGCCTCTTGCGCCAGATAAATTCCAAACGGAGAAACCGCCATCAGCAACGCTGCTACATGACCGACTAAAGCCGAACGAAAAGCCTGGTGACTCAGCATAAAAACCGCAGGAATAGACAACCCTCCCAAAAGTGCAGGCAGCGAGCGCGTGGCAACCACAGACACAAATCCTTCTGGGGTCGCGGGAAACAGCCCCAGCCAAAAATGCAGCAGCACAAAATAGAGGGGCGGATGGTTGCTTTCGCTAAACAAATGCTCTAAGACGGAGCCAACGCCTACCTGTGGATCGAGTTGAAGCGGTTGAAGCAACTGCGCCGCATTTAGAACTTGATTGAGCGGAATGGTCAGAAAGCTATTGCCCAAACTGAAGACAGTCGTTGAAAACTCATCCGTCCAAAGCGGCTTATCTGTCAGGTTGGCAAAGCGTAGTGCCAAACCGATCGCCGTCCATAGCAGCAGCAAGAACCAGTTCCAACGGCGGCGGGAGGAGAATAGCTTCATGTTCTTATCCCTGTTCTAGGCGTTGCTTGCAGATTCATTGAGCGGTGCGAAACAACCCCATCTATTCCGTCTTATCATCCAATAGCTCTCATCCAATGGCTCTTATTCAATGGCTTTGCGCTCTTTAGCTAGCAGCATCGCCAGCGCCCTTGTCAACTCATCATAATCTGCTTGCGTATTATAAATCTGCGCCGAAACACGAATTAACCGATTCCAGATTCCCTGCCAGGGGACGATCGGCACCTCAATCTGAGCTTGCTGAAATAGCAAATTTTGCAGCGTTTCGGCTGAACCGTTGGGTAAGGGAACCACCGCCATTGCACCCATCATCAAGGCTGGACAAGGCGGCGCTACCTGCATCATCTGGCATAAATGATCCCTGACAAGCAAGGCTTTGGCATGATTCTGCTGCATTAGTTCTGTCCAGCCACCAGACAGCAACGATCCCATGAATTGAATTGCCTCCGGTACAGCCAGGTAAGCCGATGGATCAGCCGTGCCTGTCCAGTCAAACTCCAGACGAAATCGATCGCGATCGCGCCGAGGCGAATTAGCACCGTGGCTGATCACCAGCGGACGAATCCGATCACGTCGATCGGGCTGAACGTAGAGGAAGGCTGCCCCTTTAGGAGCACATAGCCATTTGTGGCAATTGCCCGTGTAGTAAGTTGCACCCAGCTCTTGCAGATTCAATGGCACCATTCCAGGCGCATGAGCACCGTCGATTAGCACTTCCACGCCGATCGCGGTTAGTTCCTGGATAATCGATTTGAGCGGAAAAATCAAGCCCGTCTGGCTGGTGACATGATCTAACAGCACCAATCGCGTCCGTGCCGATAGTTTAGACAATATAGCGGCGATCGCTTGCTCTGGGGAGTCGATCGGAAACGGCACAGCGGCGACTACAACGCTTGCCCCGCTGATTTGAGCCGCGAAGTTCAGCGCGTTCCGGGAGGCGTTGTACTCATGCGTGGTCGTCAGCAGTTCATCTCCGGGCTGCAAGGCGGCAAAGTCGGGGTGGGGCAAGCAGAGCGATCGCAAGACGGTATTTACGCCTGTCGTAGCATTTGGCACAAATGCCAGATTTTCGGCATCGGCTCCTAAAAATTCTGCCAGCGTCTGTCTGGCTTCGTCTAGCAGCGCCTCTAGCTCCAGCGCAAAAAATCGGACTGGCTCTTGCTCTAGGCGATCGCGCACTTGCCGCTGCTTTTGCAGCACTGCCAGCGGACAGGCTCCAAACGAGCCGTGATTTAAAAAAGTAATTTCTGGATCGAGTGCCCAGAGCGATCGCCAATCGCAAGCTGCTTGACTATGTAGCGTCCGATAGCCCAGGTCTGTTTGTTCTGAGCTGTCGTTCATCTTTCACAGCCTCCTAGCGGCTTTGAAACGCTCGTAGCTCCATTCAAATTGCTTCCGAGACAGGTTCAAGTGATAGACTTTTTAAACTCCCCAGGCTGGACTCGAACCAGCGACCAATCGGTTAACAGCCGACCGCTCTACCACTGAGCTACTGAGGAACGCGAATCTTATATTAACGAGAAGTGGATGCTTTTGGCAAGCGGTTTAGCTTATTTTTTGGAAAATATTTTCTTATTCGTCTTCGTCGATTTGCCCTAGCCTCAGTTGCGCCAGCTTTTGCCGTGCGGCTGGATCGATCGCATTCGACAAAAATCGGTTGGGCGATCGGACTTTTTGGTTCGTCTGTTGCCGACGCTGCACCCGCAGATGGCTGTGCTGGACTTCCGATCGCAGCTTTTCAGCCGACATACATTCAGCCCCATATCCCACAACGGTGAGCTGCTGCGCTCGATCGGAGGTGGCAACAATCAGGCGTTGGTCGAACTTGCGAATGTCTTTGCGAAATAGAGAGCAGGCTTTCTCGATGTAAGTGTC
>JBBSFA010000816.1:0-2423 GCA_038239185.1 Elainellales cyanobacterium
AGATCAGGTAAAAAATGGGGTTGAGGTTTAGAATCAGCAGCAGTCATTGACGAGTATCTACAGATTTAAAACATCACCACTACTTTTGAGGAACCTGGCTTACAGACTGACGAGTTCTTGATTAGCACGATGTCTGCCTACTAGATCGAGCGATTCTACCATTTTCATAAAGGCATCCCAATTTTCTGGCTTGACAAACTCAAGGTAAGTCTCAATCAGCACGGGCGGCAACCGCTCTAGCATTAATTTGTTTTCTACCCAAAATTCAAGATTCAGGGCAGGCAGCTCTCGATTTGGCAATGGCACATCAATCCGATGCGATCGTTCTCGATCTGATGATGCCGGATAGGGATGGACGAGCCACGCTGCAACGGCTGAAAACTAATCCTGTGACCCGATCAATTCCTGTCATTCCTGCAACTGCTAAAGTTCAACCCTCTGGTCAAGAAAGCTTTGTCAAGTTAGAGGTCGTTGCGGTTTTTGTCATACATATCAAAGTGTTGGATAGCACTCTATTTTCCGTGGAACTGGATGATAAGCTAACGACGACAAAGCGATCGTTGCTATAGACTTACCCTCCATGAATATAAACCGTGCCCTTGAGAGGCTGATTGCTGGTAATCAGCGCTATGTTACAGGTCAACTAATACATCATCATCAGTCTGGAATTCGGATGCGGGCAATTGCTGCCGCACAGCATCCTTTCGCTATTATTCTGGGCTGTGCCGATTCTCGTGTGCCACCAGAGATTATCTTTGACCAAGGATTGGGCGACCTATTTGTAATTCGAGTCGCGGGAAATATTTTAGATGACGCGATCCTGGGCAGCATTGAGTACGCCGTAGAAGAACTGGGGACATCTCTGGTTTTAGTATTGGGACATGAGCGATGTGGTGCGGTCGCGGCAACGATTAAACATGGGGAGGTTTTGGGCCACATCAGCACACTGCTCAATTCAATTCAACCAGCAGTGGATAGAGCCAAAAACGAACCGGGCGATCTGCTCGACAACGCCATTCGAGCAAATGTTAAGCTGGTCATAGAACAGTTGAAATCTTCTATGCCCGTTGCCGAGTTGGTGCAACACGATAAGCTAACCGTCGTCGGGGCCCAATATCATCTTGATTGTGGAACGGTAAAAATGATTGTCTGAAATATTTCCATCCCGAATCCGATAGAAGTTAGAAAAACCTCCCTTTCAGCTTCTTACATCGTGATGCTCTGTTTTGTGAAAGAGGCAAGCGGCTGATCCCATTGCCCTTCAACTAGTGGTTTGTCAGCTTTCAATTTGTGAGCTTGGGATGGGATAAGGGTTATTATTTTGGGGTTTTCAACCCACAAAATAATTATTGACAGATCACTAAAGCCGTACAATTCAATTAGAGTATAGTTTGCTAAGCGATCGACCTTATCATTATTCCGATACAAGCTTTGGATGATGCTGCAAATTTCTAATACCGTGAGTCTCCCAGAGCAAGAGATTGAGATGAGTGCGATTCGCTCTCAAGGGGCAGGTGGGCAGAACGTCAATAAGGTGGCGACTGCGATTCATTTACGCTTTGACATCTTAGCTTCCTCGCTGCCCGATCGCTATAAAGAGCGGCTATTGCAGCTCAGCGACCAGCGAATCACCAAAGAGGGGGTGATTGTCATTAAAGCGCAGGAACATCGAAGTCAAGAGCAGAATCGAGAAGAGGCGCTGCAACGCTTGCGAGATTTGATTAAGAGTGCAGTGGCAATCCCCAAACCCCGTAAACCCAGCAAACCCACCCGAAGTTCTCAAAGAAAACGTTTGGTTAGAAAAAGTAAGCACAGTCAACTAAAATCGATGCGAGGAAAAGTTACAGATGAATAGGAGAGTTGTACTACTCAATCATCAGGAGTTCTTGCCTAAAGCGATCGCGCCACTGCTTTAAAGTAATGATGCAGTCCTTGCTATGTCTCGGACTTCTCGGAATAACTTGATGTTTCAAAGCGGCTCGTGAAAAAATGTACTGTAGCGCTACGGTACAAAATCCATTTCGACGATGCCTGATTCATTCCTCCATTTAGCAACGCCGGAAATCGTTATTATCAAATTGATCTACCGTTAAGTACATCAAATCACCTGGCTTGGGGAGATTTACAGGTGAGTCAATCTCTTGATGAATTCGATCGCAAACTCACCTATTTAAAATTGACTTTGCTATTAGGGCTTTCATCAACGATTGTTTTAGTTGGAGGAGCCAGTTGGGAACTGGCACAGATGGCAAACATTACAAACCGTTGAACGTCAAAATCATCGGCTCTCTCAGCTGAGAAGTGACTGTTCTATTGTCAAGAAGTGAGCGATTTGCCCAGATTCATATCTCTGACATAGGTATTGGTATTTCTCCTAACGATCAGGCTCGGATTTTTGATCGATTTTATCGAGTCAATGGCGA
>JBBSFA010000817.1:0-2421 GCA_038239185.1 Elainellales cyanobacterium
ACAGATCCAGACCGCGCTGACAGGCTACGAGTCGATCGCAACATGGCTGCAACAGCCGATCGACCAGTTGCAGAAACAGATTGCCGTTTCGCTAGATGCCCTCCCAGAGAATGTCTTGAACAGCATCAGCGACGACTATGCGATCGCCCTGCTTCCCCGCCCCGATCGCGCCCAACCCGACTGGCTGTTTGTGGCGCGGCGATCGCCTGAAACTGACGCACAGCTCAAGGAACTCGACGCGATCGCCCTTGAGAATGGGGCAATCACAAGTTCGTTCCCGCTAGAGACTCCGCTGGGGACTAAGGAGGTTTACGCTTGGACAAAGCTCTCGACGCGCAGCAGCAAATCAGCCGGAAAGTCGTTAGTCTCGCTAGATACCCAGGTGCAGGGGCTGAATACGACCGTCGGGGACTACGAAATCTTTGCCACCTCGCTGGAAGCGATCGCCCAAGCCACCCAAGCGCCAGAGAACTCGCTGCTGCAAAACGATAGATTTCAAGCGGCGATCGCGTCACTCAAAACCCCCAATGATGGCTATCTGTATTTGGCAGATTCAGCGATTCGGCAAGTGCTAGACCAAACGCCACTAGTCGATCGGCAACTCCCGCTCAGTCAGTTGCTAGAGCAAGTCCGATCGCTTAGCCTCACCAGCTATGGCAGCAAGGCGATCGGGCGATCGGGCGCGATCCGAATTCAGCCTTGATGCGATCGCCAGATATCGTCCCAAGGCGCGCCCCCGACTTCCAAGCCGCATAGACTACTGCTGGCTTGCAAAATCTCAGTGCCGTCTCGCTCTCGCAGCATTAGGGTAAGGTCGCCGTTCATGGCATCTCGGCAGCAGAAAGCTAGTCCTTGATCGGTGGGGGCACGCAGCGGTACGCCCGGATCTGCTGTAGTTCCCAGCAATTCGACTTCGTAGCGATCGGTTTTTGCCCACATTCGCCAATAGCCCCACGGATGGATCTCCCAGTGAACCTCAGCATTCCAGGGCACGAATTCGTAAAATTTTCCTCGGTAGTGAATGCCAATCATTGCAACCGACTCCATCCACCACAGCACTCCCCGTCTGCCGCCGCCTGCCGTCAAAGCCAAATCTGGTTCGCGATCGAACGCATTGCAGTTGAGCCAGAACCATTTTTGCGGAAAAGCACCCCCCCAGTTTTTTTCACCATAGGCGGGTGCATTTTCAAAGGAATACCGCTTGCCGTTCCACTCGATCCAGCCAGTTGCGAGTCCATGCGCCATCAAAATCTGCCATCCCGGCTCAAAGATTTGCAGTTGCGACATCCACCCTGCCGTAGACTGCTGCGCCCCTGACGCATCTCCCCAGCCATAGATCGGCTGAATTTCGTACTGCCACTGGGCAGACTGACCTGAACCGGGATCGGTGAGCTTGCCTTGATGCCAAGTTGCGGTTGCTTGATAGCCTTCTGGAATCAGGCGATCGAACGTCTCTGGATCTAACCATCGCGGTTGCTCATTCTGCTGCTGTCCTCGCCAATGCCCCAAACCTAATGCCTGCTGCCATGCCCAAAACTGACTGGCATCGGGAAACGTGCGGCAAAGATATTCATCGTATGGCGCTAGAATCTGCGCCCCGCCGCCGCTATACCTGCCGCCGTTTGGATCTTCGATCGAGTACATGAAGGCAAAGGTTTGTCCGCCGTCCGGTAGCGTGATCCGGTAGTACCATCCCTCGAAGAAGCGGCGATCGCTGCCGTCCCAGTGGTAGCCGCTATGTGGGGTTTGTAAGGGTTGATGTAAGGGCTTATTCTGGGGCATGAGCTAACTGGCAGTTTGTACAAAGTCCAAAGAACTCTAGCGTGTGATAAAAAATTTTGAACTGATAGGAATCGTTGAGTTCGTGCTCTAGCTGATGGACTGGACATTCATCGATCGCCAAAGATGCCCCACACTGAAGGCAGGTGAGGTGATGTTTATCCTGCTGCACGGTGCTGTAGAGCGCCTCGCCATTGGCTAACGTTCGCACCTGCACAACTCCTTCCAGCTTCAGTGCCTCCAGCGATCGATACACAGTGGCTAGTCCCATACTCTCACTGCGGCTACGCAGCTCCACATAGATATCTTGCGCCGAAATTGCCCGATTGAGCGACTTGAGTAAATCGAGAATTCGGTCTTGGCTACGGGTGCGTTGAGATTTCATAGAGCGATCGATCGCATATCAAACTTGACTCCATCTTAGAACTTGTGAAGGGAAGGTTGGCATTTCCTGCCCTTGAGGCAGCGCGAAGCGCTATAAGATAAGGGCTAAGATCTTTAACCAGCTTTCACTTCTATTAGCGATTAACCGTGATTCAATCTTACCAAGCTCAAATTTATGTGACTCTGCGTCCTTCTGTCCTCGATCCGTCTGGCGTTGCGGTGCAGTCGGGGCTGAAGCATATGGGATATGACAACATC
>JBBSFA010000818.1:0-2420 GCA_038239185.1 Elainellales cyanobacterium
ACCCATTCAATCCGGGGGTGATTCAGCAGATTGGCTAACAAAAATGCTTTTCACTGATTCTTCACCCCTGGCTGAGGTGAAGAATCAGTGAAAAGTCCCATAACGCGACGATTTTGCTTAATTGCCCACTTTAATAAGAGGCGATCGGGAAACAGAAAAATAAGATGAGAGGGATCATACTCCTCAATTAATCTAAAAATTTTAGAGCGATTGATCTCTTGGTGATGCCGATCGCCTACGCCGATCGCCCGCACGCCGTTTTCTAACCGTTCATTATAAGGTTCGTCAGTGACGCAGCAGAGGATTCCGGCTTCACCTATCTCTTGCCCAATTTTCGCTAAAGCCTCTACTGTGTAGCGCTGCGCGTAATAGGTTTCTCGTCCGCCTGCGGCAAATCGCCGCACGGTTTCGCGATAATCGCCGCCATGCTGCACCATTAGCAGTCTCATGCTGTGCTCCCGATTCAAAATATTTTTGGATAACCCAACTCGCAATTTTCCGTCTAGGCAGAAAATTGGCTGCAAAATCTCAGGAGCACTTAGCTACTTCGCTAAGCCGCACCCTAAACGTGAACGAACCGAGCGACAAGATCGCATAACTGACCCATTGCTATATGTGCATAGCCTGACTACTTACGTTTAAAGCTGTTACAGAAAACGAGCTGCTCTCCGTAGCTACACTCAGATTATAAGCATCAACTTTTTTGGGGTCTAGCCTGCTTCGACTGGGTTTACAGAAAAAAGACAAACTTTGGCGGCTATTTCATAAAAGATGCGCATTAATTCAGTGCAAATACTGAGTAGCTGTGATAATAAATCAGAGAAGCTCGGCAAATAGCTTTTGTACTACTTTAAAGGACGATGTTTAAAGGACGATGTTTTTCTAGGAGACTATATTCAACGGCGATCGCGCTATGCTAATTGGACTTTAGCCTTTTACTCTTAGACCTTTAGCCTCAACGACCTTTAGCCTCAACGACCTTTAGCCTCAACGACCTTTAGCCTCAACGGGAGCAACTCATGTGTGGAATTGTTGGCTACATTGGAACGCAAGCAGCAAGCAACATTTTGCTAGAAGGACTCCGCAAGCTGGAGTATCGCGGCTATGACTCTGCGGGTATTGCCACCCTTTGGAATGATCAAGTTCACTGCGTTCGCGCCAAGGGCAAGCTGCAAAATCTGCAAGACAAGCTGGCTGGCATCCACAATCCCGCTCAGGTCGGCATTGGGCACACACGCTGGGCAACCCACGGCAAGCCCGAAGAGTACAATGCTCATCCGCATATGGATACTGCTCGGCGAATTGCAGTGGTGCAAAATGGCATTATCGAAAACTACCGCGAACTGCGCGAGATCTTGAAAGCCAAAGGGCATGAATTTCGCTCCGATACAGATACAGAAGTAATTCCACATCTGATTGCCGACTATTTGCAGCAGTTCCAAGCGCAGCCAGTTTCGCCTGCGCCTGTTTCTATTTTTCTAGAAGCCGTGCGGCGGGCGGTCAATGATTTGCAGGGCGCGTTTGCTTTGGCGATCGTCAATGCAGACTACCCAGATGAAATCATCGCCGTGCGGCAGCAGGCTCCTCTGGCGATCGGCTTTGGCGACGGCGAGTTTTTCTGCGCTTCCGATACGCCTGCGTTGGTCAGCCATACGCGCACGGTGCTGATGCTGGAAAATAGCGAAATTGCGCGGCTGACCCCAGTGGGAGTGGAGATTTATAGCTTTAGCGGCGATCGCCTTCGTAAAACGCCGCAAACCTTGAACTGGAACCCGATTCTGGTCGAGAAGCAGGGGTTCAAACACTTCATGCTGAAGGAAATCTACGAGCAGCCCGGTGTCGTGCGGGCTTGCTTGGAGGCATATCTAGACAGCGACTGGACGGCGCGATCGAACCAGTCGCCCATCACGCTGGGGTTGCCTGCTGAGTTCTACACCGATCTAGAGCAAATTCAAATCGTCGCCTGTGGCACGAGCTGGCACGCCGCACTGGTGGGCAAATATCTGCTGGAACAGCTCGCAGATCTGCCAACTCAGGTGCAGTATGCCTCTGAGTTTCGCTATGCCCCTGCACCGCTCACCCCCCATACTCTGACGATCGGGGTGACTCAATCGGGAGAAACGGCAGATACGCTGTCGGCGCTCGACATGGAAAAACGCCGCAGAGCTGAGATCGGCGGCAAGTTTCAGCCCAAGCTGCTGGGCATCACCAACCGCACCGATAGCAATTTGAGTCGGATCGTGGAGTATCTGATTGATACGCGCGCGGGGATTGAAATTGGCGTAGCTGCTACCAAAACGTTTACAGCGCAGCTAGTGGCATTCTATTGTTTAGCGCTGGACTTGGCATATCGACGGCAAACGCTCTCGCTCGATCGCCTAGAGCAAATCATCACGGCTTTGCGCCAGCTCCCAGCCCAG
>JBBSFA010000819.1:0-2418 GCA_038239185.1 Elainellales cyanobacterium
CTAAACCCAGGTTAATCTTGCCGCTTTTCTCAGTCAGGCACTCGCCCAAACTGACGAACAAAAAGGGAGTGCCGCCGCGCATCGTACCAGCGGCGATCGCCAGCGGTACTCCCCACCAACCAATTGCTTCTGCTGCCATAGGATTTATCAGAATTTAGGATTGAGAATTAGCTTTAGCCCAGCACCACTGGCTCTTGCCCCGGACTGGACGGCGGTGCGGGTGGCATGACGATGCGCGATTTCTCTTTGAAGAAAGGAATCTTGCCGTACAGCGAGTCGCTGTAGAGCACTACTAGAAAAACGATGCCTTGAAACACCAGCACGGTTGAATCCGGCAGGTTGTGAGCGCGCTGCAAGATGCCGCCGCTGGAGAGAATGCCGCCGACCAGCAGCGAAATTAACACGGCAGCGAGCGGATTATGCCTTGCCGCAAAGGCGACTAAAATGCCGCCATAGCCATAGCCGACGTTCAGCGACTCGTTGGCAGCGCCTTGGACTGCCGCGACTTCCACCATGCCTGCCAGTCCCGCACAGGTTCCCGCCAAAAAGCAGACCGTCAGAGTCAGCTTCCCCACGGGCAATCCGGCGATTCGGGCGGCGCGGACGTTGCCGCCTGCGGTGCGCGCCGCGAAGCCAAACGTGGTGCGTTGGATCAAGAAGTAGGCAATCACGCAGGCAATCAAGCCATACAGCAAGCCCCAATGCACTCGCGTTCCGGGAATATTGCCCAGCATGATCGCTTCCGGCAGCGGATAGGTCGAGGGCTTGTTCAGCGAACTAGGGTCGTGCATGGGTCCGCCGACCAGATGGTTGAGTAAGGCGATCGCAATGTAGTTCATCAGCAGGCTGCTAATCGTTTCGTTGACGGCGCGATAGTGTTTCAATGCCCCCACTGACATGATCCACAGTCCGCCTGCCACCATCCCAGCGATCGCCATGCCGATTTGGGCGATCACAGGCGGCAGTGCCGTGCCGATCGCCAGCCCGAATGACACGGCAGCCAGTCCGCCAATTACGAGTGCGCCTTCGTTGCCGATAATGACCAGCCCCAACCGGGCAGGCAACGCGGTACAGAGCGCCGTCAACATCAGTGGAGCCGCCCGAATCAGGGTGTTCTGGAATGTGCGCCAGTTGCCAAATGCCGCCTTCCAGATTGAGCCATAGACGGCGATCGGGTTTTGCCCGACTGCCGCACAAAATATACCAAACAGCAGCAGTCCCAGCAGGATTGCGCCAAATGAGAGACAAATCGATTCCAGCGATCTGCGCCAGCTAGTCATCAGAAACCTCCAAGAAACTTTGTGGGCTTTTTGTGGGCTTAACTGGCGATCGAGCCAGTCACGCCTTCCACCAGATAGTTCATGGTTTCCAGCTTCGGATCGTTTTGCTTCAGTCCAGCCCCGTCTGGGATCACGACTTTACCCGTGTTGTCTTTCAGCCCACCTTTGTAGATGATGAAGCCGCCTGCCATCAGTTTGTCTTTGGCAGCTTCTCCCGCTTTTTTGGTTTCGGTACTGACCGCCGCTCCGTAGGGCGAAAGCTTGCAAAAGCCTTCTTTTAAGCCGCCCCGCAGGATATGTTCAATGCCGCCATCCATCAGCTTTTTGCCCGCGTGGATTTCTGATGCCAGCTTCGAGTAAATGTTTGTCCAGTCCCACTCAGCTCCAGTCAGGTAGCCTTTGGACGCGAGGGCAGATTGGTTGGCGTGGTAGCCAGAGGAGAAAATACCGCGTTTTTCGGCGGTTTCCATCACGACTTTGGGGCTGTCAACGTGACAGGTGACCACATCAATCCCTTGGTCTGCCATGCTGTTCGTGGCTTCGGCTTCTTTGATTGGCTCTGCCCAGTTGCCTGTGAAGATCACCTGAGTCGTGATGCTGGGCTTGACGCTGCGAGCGCCCAGCGTAAAGGCGTTAATGTTGCGAAGCACCTGCGGAATCGGTTTAGCGCCGACGAAGCCGAGCTTGCCAGATTTGCTCGTCAACCCTGCCACCACCCCAGCAACGTACTGGGCTTCGTCAATGTAGCCGAAGTAGCTGCCAATGTTTTTGGGCGTTTTGCCTTCTTGATAGAGTCCGCCTGCATGGAAGAACTGCACATCGGGATACTCTTTTGCAATCTTCAGGATGTGTGGGTCGAAGTAGCCAAAAGAGGTGGGAAAGAGGGCAACGACCCCATCATTGTCAATCATGCTCCGCATGGTTTCGGCGACGGCACTAGTTTCTGGGACGTTAGCTTCTTCAACCAGCTTCAGCCAGGAGAATTTTTTAGCTGTGCCTGCGGCTCCTTCGGCATGGGCTTGGTTATAGCCGTAGTCGTCTTTCGGTCCCACGTAAATAAAGCCGATCGCCGTTTGTTTGTCTCCCGCCGGGCTTGCTGCACCTGTAGAGGTCGCCGATTCAGAGGTGCAGCCTGTGC
>JBBSFA010000820.1:0-2415 GCA_038239185.1 Elainellales cyanobacterium
AGTCAAAACTTAAGTCTGAGCCTTTCCCAAAGTCTCAATACGCCTGTACCATATCATTATGGCAATTATTTCTTCCAAGCAATCTCCTGAGCCTGAAGATCAAAAGTCAGAGGCTCAAAAGCCTGCTGTAGAGCCTGCGGCTAAAATAGCGGCTGAGCCGCGTCAGTCACCTGCGATCGATCCAGCAGGCTCAGATCTGCTGCAATCCACAGCTCAGGCAGATGAAACGGAGACGAGCAAGCAGGAAGAAAGCATCCGCCCTAAACGGCTGGCAGATTACATTGGGCAAAAAGACCTGAAAGAAGTTTTAGAAATTGCGATTAAAGCTTCACAGGCGCGGCGGGAAGTGCTGGATCACATTCTGCTGTATGGTCCGCCTGGATTGGGTAAAACCACAATGGCTTTGATTTTGGCGGAAGAGATGGGCGTGAAATGTCAGATCACGACTGCGCCTGCTTTAGAGCGCCCCAGAGATATTGCGGGACTGCTGGTCGGGATGCAGCGGGGCGATATTTTATTTATTGATGAGATCCATCGGCTGCCTAAAGTCACTGAAGAGATCCTCTATCCGGCGATGGAAGACTTTCGGTTGGATATCACGATCGGCAAAGGACAAAGCGCTAAAACTCGCTGTCTGCCGCTGGAGCGGTTTACGCTGGTGGGCGCTACAACAAAAGTTGGGGCGTTGACTTCGCCGTTGCGCGATCGCTTTGGTCTAATTCAACGGCTGCGGTTTTACGAACTAGAGGAACTGACTCCGATCGTCCAGCGGACTGCCGTAATTCTCGCCACACCTGTCACTGAAGACGGCGCGGCTGAAATTGCCCGTCGCGCTAGAGGAACACCCCGAATCGCTAACCGTTTGCTGCGTCGAGTGCGGGATTACGTCGAGGTGAAGCGATCGGGCGAGACAATCACGGGCGCGATCGCCGCAGAGGCACTAGAGCGGTTTAGCGTTGATCCCTGTGGGTTGGACTGGACAGATCGGCGGATGCTGACGGTGATGATTGAAAGCTTTGGCGGTCGTCCGGTCGGGCTAGACACGCTGGCTGCGGTTACGGGTGAAGATGCCCAGACGATCGAAGAAGTCTACGAGCCGTACTTGATGCAGATCGGCTATCTACAACGGACTCCCAGAGGACGGATCGCGACACCAGCCGCTTGGAAACATTTGGGCTATCAGCCGCCGGATAGTCAGCTCACGCTGTTGCCCCATCCATGACGCAAAAGTGCATAGGGCGGATGCGCGATCGGACTGAGAAATCAGCCTAACCAAGCTGGATTCATGGCGGTGCTGTCGTTTTGGGTTGTGGTTTTGTAGCGCTCATACTCTCCTTTGGCTGCTGCCTCGCGGGTACGCGCTAGCAAGGCTGAAACTTTTGCCTGATCCATCGGCTGAAACGTGCGAACTGCATCAAATGCCTGGTCTAGAATATCCATGCTTTCGATGCCCGTAATCACAACGGAGGTGGGCAAATTCATGGCGTAATGCAGACATTCGATCGCGCTGACCGTATTGCTTCTGAGAATATAGGATTCCCCGATCGATTTCATACCTAATACCCCAATTTGGTTATTCACCAGAATCGGCAGCACTAGCTTTTCAAAACTTCTGAAGTGAGCATCCATCACATTCAGCGGCATCTGCACCGTATCGAAGCGAAACCCGTTTTGCGAGGCAGTTTCCAACATCTGGAGGTGAATTTGCGGATTCTTGTGTCCCGTGAAGCCGATGTAGCGAATTTTGCCCGCTTTTTGGGCTTCAACGACGGCTTCCATCGCGCCCCCTGGCGCAAAAATGCGATCGGGGTCTTCAAAGCGGAGAACTTCGTGATGCTGCACCAAATCAATGCGATCGGTCTGCAAATCTTTCAGCGATTCCTCGATCTGCATCTGAGCAGCTCCCTTGGTGCGACCATCGATCTTGGTCATCAGAAAAACCTTTTCCCGATAGCCATCTTTGAGCGCACTGCCCATCCAGCGCTGGCTGCGACCGTTGTGATAGTCCCAACAGTTATCCATGAAGGTGATGCCGCGATCGATCGCAGTGCGGATCAGCTTGATACTCTCTTGCTCTTCTTTAATTGCCCCAATGTGATATCCGCCCAGCCCAATCGCTGAGACTTTTTCTCCCGTCTTTCCTAGCGTCCGATAGATCATTTCGCCGCTGCGAGTCGGAGCAGGTGGGGTTTGAGCGGGTGTGTTTTGGGAGATGGCTTGAGGTGCATCAGAACTCGATGTTTGTGCCAAGAGCGGATGTCGCAAGCCGTCTGAGACTGCCAACCCTGCCGCTACTATGCCTGAAGCAGAAGCCGTTTTCAACAAGTTGCGTCTGCTAATCTCCATGCCTATCTCCATTAGTGTCAATTCTTAGTATCAATCATGTGAATGAATTGCACTGTACTATAGGGCTGA
>JBBSFA010000821.1:0-2409 GCA_038239185.1 Elainellales cyanobacterium
CCAAGCAAACGCTAGGGTGAAAACTATGGTGCGACCAGATCGAAGAGAGATTTTTTTCTGGAATGACTAGACAAAGCGGCACTTTCAGCGTGGAACAAACTCCTGCAAACGCTCTGCCTGTGTTGCCTGCTGAAGCAATGACTAGCGTTTTCTGGGTGCCTTGGGGAATTCTTGCCAGCACCGCTGGGGCTTCCAATTCCTTGAACGAGCAGGTAAATAAATGGGCATTTCGCTCTGGATGGTAGCCGTTGAAGCTGATAAAAAGCTGCTTCAAGCCCAAGTGAGCCGCAAGATGCTGGCTTTCGTAAGTAATCGGTCTGCCGATAATGTCTAACGTGCGCTCAACGGGGAGCCAGTCCGTGAACCGGAAAACACCGGGGAGATCAGGCTTAACCTCTAGCTGCTTAGCGTAATACTCCGCTCGCAGTAAAGCGGGTTCATGATCTCCATCACAGTGAAGCCGAAACGGGTCTGGGGGATGGATGGCACCACATGATAGACAGCGCAGAGTATATGTAGCCTGATTGAAAGCCTGCTCGGAAACCGAATCATGAGACAACCTGGAAGGCTGCTGGAGATTCTGGGACACCTTATACCGATTGGTCATACCACTCCTGAGTAAACGTTTGGCATAAGAAGCAACTGTCTCAAAGGTTGTTTCTGAGAAATATTGAAGGTTGTCAGTTAAACTTTGCGGATTGCCAAATCTGCATTAACGCGAGGGTTGCTCAACTCGACGATCGTAGACCCTTGTTTTGAAAAATTCCCAGTTCCGAAAGGGATAAACTAGCTGATCCCAAAAAGTCTCTTTAATCGGCTCCCCAGAAATACCAAAGTTTCTGGGCTGTTCTCCCTGGGGCATATAGAATGTGCCGAATATTACATCGAAGATTGGGAAAAGACCCGCAAAGTTTTTGCCTGCTCCGGCTTCATCCATCGTATGGTGCCAGCGATGAAAGGCTGGGCTAGCAAGCACATGGCGAAAAGGGCCATAAGTCCAAGAGACATTGGCATGAATCAAAGCCACATAGCTGGACAGCAGCGGCACAAATGCCTCCACCGCGACGGGCGAAATGCCCAGCAGCAAGACCGGAGAGGATTGACAGACCCGCGAAATCATGTCATTCACGGGATGCAGGCGCACCGCCGTCAGCCAGTCCATGGTTTCGGCGCTGTGATGGACGGCATGGTAGTCCCAAAGCTGGCGACTGTGATGCCAGCGGTGTGTCCAGTACCCGACAAAATCGCCAATCACGATCGCCATCAAACCCTGCGCCCAAAGCGGCAAGCGCGCCACAGGACCATAGCCCGCCATAATGCTCTCCCAAGCCAGCGATCGCCCCAGCAGCAGGTAAATCGGCAGGAAAACAAGGGCGATCGCCACCATACTGAGGATCTGGATCACCATGGGCGTGAAGAACCAATAGAAGGTATCAAGCCAGACCCCACGCCGCCATTTGGGTTGATTCGGCACACTTGGGAAAAAGTGTTCAAGGATACCAAATAGAGCTGTTAACGCGATAAACAGAACTAGCGTTCTAATGAAACGTTCTTGCATAACTTGAGCGCTACTAAGTTTCCTTTTCAGTTAAGAGTCTTTTCAGATTTACCCGATCGCTTCACAAATAGCAAGAGGCAAAAGGGTAATTCTGGTAACACAGGCTGCAATTGCTCGGTAAAATTGGATACAAAAGACTTTCGCGAGAACCCACTTATTCTCTTGCCAAAGGCATTGGCTAAAAAGAAAAATTTTTACGGGAACTCTTGCATCTCTCTAGTAGTCTTTCAAGTCAATCCTCAGAATCGCGAAATCAATAAACATTTGATTCACGATTCATAAATCTCCCGAATGTTCCCTTATTCACATCAACTATGGCACCTACCTTACTTGATCCTTCTTACGAAGTCTTGGCAAAAGAGCTAGCCTATGTGTTTGACAATCCTGCTTTTAGTCAGCAGGTGAGTTCAGGTTTAGCTTTGGCAGGCTACAAAATTGACCAAACTTTTGTCGATCCAACGACTGGATTTCAGGCAGTTGGACTGACTTCGCTCACGCCTGACAAACCGCCTGTTTTGGTGTTTCGCGGCACTGATGAAGCGATCGATGATACCGCCAATTCTGACCCGAACGGCATCGGCGTGAATCAATTTACTGCCAACAAAGCTGCGATCGGCGCATGGCTGACCAAAGTGGGAACACCCACCGTCAAGCCAGATATTGTGGGACACAGTTTGGGTGGAGCGCTAGCCCAACTCACCGCCGCAGAGTTTACCAGCGCGATCGGCAATGTGGTGACTTTTAACTCTCCTGGCGTAAACACGGCAACCGCAACGCAGTTTCAACAGGCGAGCGGCAGCGCTAAAAATGTGACGCACTATATCGTACAGGGCGATCTGGTGAGTCTGGCA
>JBBSFA010000822.1:0-2409 GCA_038239185.1 Elainellales cyanobacterium
TAGCGGGCAGAGGCTTCAGTGCGCAATCCTTGACTGCGGGCAGAGCGACGAATCGCCACCGAGTCGAAAAGTGCGGCTTCCAGAACTATATTTTGGGTGCCTTCATTAACTTCTGTTTCTTCACCGCCCATGACGCCAGCAAGCGCCACTGGCTTGTCGTTGGCGGTAATCAGTAGCGTTTGTTCTTCCAGGGTTCGGGTTTGGGCGTCGAGTGTTTTGAGTGATTCGCCAGTTTTAGCGAAACGCACGCCAAGGGTGAGGGCATCTCCACCTGCAACGGCTTTTAGGCGATCGCGATCGAAGGCATGGAGCGGCTGTCCCCATTCCAGCAGCACATAGTTGGTAATATCCACCACGTTGTTAATCGGTCGAGTGCCAGCCGATTGCAGCTTGCGCTGGAGCCAGAGCGGCGATGGCGCAATTTTGATGTTCTCAACCACTGTGCCGATATAGATTGGGCAGGCTTGCGGCTCGCTGACTTTAATGGTTAGGTTACTGCCTGGGGCGAGCGTCAAGTCGGGGACGACAGGCAGCTTCAGCGTTGCGCCCGTCAGTGCCGCCACCTCGCGGGCAATCCCGACCATGCTAAGCGCATCCGCACGGTTCGCGGTGGAGGTTAAGTCCAGCACCACATCATCTAATCCTAGGTACGGACGGGCATCTTCACCAAGCTTTAGCCCCTCTTGGTCAAAAATGTGAATCCCTTCTGATTCTTTGCTCAACCCCACTTCTGCCAGAGAGCAGATCATCCCTTCCGACGGCACATCTCGCAGCTTGCGGGGTTTAATCTTCAGGTCGATCTTGGGCAGGTAGGTTCCCAGCTTGGCGACAGGCACAAATGCATCTGCGCGGACATTAGCAGCGCCACAAACGATCGTGGAAGGCTCCTTTGCCCCAATATCGACGGTGCAGACGCTGAGCTTATCGGCATTGGGGTGCGGCGATCGCGTCAGCACTTTCCCGATCACCACGCCGTCTGCCCAAGTGCGACGATCTTCAATTTCTTCGACCTCAAAGCCCGCCATCGTTAGCGTGTCTGCCAACGCTTGAGGGGTGAGGGTAATGTCTACCAGTTCCCGAAGCCAGTTCAACGAGATCCGCATTGCGCCGCCTATCAACTGAAAGAATGAGTTTGCCTCACTCATTGTATCGGGCAAGCGCTTTTATCGGGCGATCGCTTTTGTTGGGCAGCTAAAATGCTCTGCGGCTATCACACTCCACATTGCTCCAATCGCGCTGGCATTTCTCGAATCCAGCCGCCGCCAAAAGAATTGCGAATCCCTGTTTTATACGCAGGGCGGAAGGGCAGGTAGCCAAGCGGCGCAGAGGCGGGCGTTGGATCGGCGATCGGATCGGTTTGTGCCCAGCCGACAAATGACTCAAACCAGCGAGAGTCTTCGTAGGTTTGTCCCCCTAGATGCTGCCAAATCCGCGCCTGTGGAGTCAAGCCAAAATGCGAGTCGCTGTAATAAGTCCAGAGCCGATCGATCGTTTTCAGGTCGGCACAAGGTAAGGTGCGAATATCAGTTGCAACTAAGTAGCCACGCTGCTGCTGATTCGCCAATTGCAGCGTCAGCTGCGAGGTGAGCTGATTCGCGGCAACCCATTGTCCCGATCGCAATAGCGATTGCAGCGAGGTGTAATTGACTTGGCGCTCCGAAGTTAGCAATTCAGCCGCAATCTCCGGCTTAGCTGCCGTCTGCGCGATCGCACTTTGAACTGTAACCGTTAGACCGATCAACCCTGCGATCGCGAATGTAATTTGGCGCAATGTTATCCCTTTAACTCCACAGCAGTACTGAGAAGATTTTAGAGAATTTTGGATCTCAAATTCGCAGTTTTAACAGATCTTTAGCCTGCTCTGCGAATCCAGCCATTCACCGTAAATCGGCTATCGGCAAAAGCCTTAGACGGACAGCGCACAGGTAAAACCTCATGCATGTGGCGACTCATAAAAAATACGATGCTATTGTTTCGAGGTTCGATCGTCTTGAACGATTCGGCTTTTACGAAGAAACTATGCTCAATGCGGCTATCGTAGAGGCGGAGTTGGCCGCCCGAAAAGGCTTTTGGCTCTCGGTTGAAATAGTAGACGAAGGTGAGTTCGCGGGAAGCCGTATCAGGACTGCCGTTGTCGTTATGAACTTTGTAATAGTTGCCGTCATTGTGGGCAGTAATCTGGGCTTCCACGGGGCTATAGGGAAATGGGGCAAGTCCTAACTGAGCGGTGACAGAGGGCAAAACCGCCTGGATTTGCTGGATGATCAGCGCCGCAAATTCTGGAAAATCGTACATCACCTTCGATCGCCGATGGGTTCGATCGTGGGTCGAGGTACTGGTATTCACAAAATCAGTTTTGTGGCGCAACACATATTGCAGCAACTGTTGATGCTGTTGGGGCGGTAAAAA